>JAEUIF010000007.1 GCA_016795185.1 Planctomycetia bacterium
TGAAGTTCGGTTACGAACTGATCCGGCGCGGGGTCTACTGTGCGCCGGGCGGCAAACTCTACCTCTCGTTGGCGCATACGGACAGCGACATCGACCGCACCGCCGAGATCGCCGAGCAGGTGCTGCGCACGCTGCGGTAACGAGCGCCCGCTCCGCAGCCTCGCTAAACCGCAAGCGTAGTCTCCCTCGCTTGCGGTTTAGCGGGGTTTACGCGAGCACCGCGCGCAACGTCTGCGTCGCCAGCAGCATCGCCGCTTTCGCCGCATGCGTGTGGGCCAGTGCGTGCAGCATCACGAAATCGTGGATCATGCCCTGGAAACGGACGGCCGTCACCGGCACGCCGGCTTCACGCAGTTTGTTGGCATACGCTTCGCCTTCGTCGCGCAGCACATCGGCCTCGCCGTTCAGCACCAGCGCCGGCGGCAGGCCGGTCAACTGCTCCTTCGTAGCCCGCAGCGGTGAAGCCGTGATTTCCGCCCGCTGCTTCGGGTCGGTGGTGTACTGGTCCCAGAACCACTGCATGCCGTCGCGGCGCAGGAAGTAGCCGGTGGCGAATTGCTGATACGAGCCGGTGTCGAAATTGGCGTCGGTGACGGGATAGAACAACACCTGCTGCACGAACTTTGGCCCACCGCGCTGCTTGGCCATCAGGGTGACGGCTGCCGTCATGTTGCCGCCGACGCTGTCGCCCGCGATGGCCAGTCGCTGGCCGTCGAGTTGCTTCTCGCTGCCCTTGGTCGCCGCCCATTGGGCCACCGCGTAGCATTCCTCGATGGCCGTCGGATACTTCGCCTCGGGCGACAGCGAGTAGTTCGGGAAGACGACGGCCGCGTTCGCGCCGACGGCCAGCAGGCGGACGAGCCGGTCGTGCGTGTGCGCATTGCCGAAGACCCAGCCCGCGCCGTGAATGTAGACGATGGCCGGCAGCGTGCCCTTCACTCCCTTCGGCCGCACGATGCGGATGGAGATATCGCCCTTCGGCCCACCGGGCACACTGGTGTCTTCAATGTCCACGTCGGGCTTGTCGATGGGACTCGACTGCACCTGATCTACGACTTCGCGGCCCTTGGCCGGTGGCATCTCGAACAGGAAGGGCGGATTGGCGGTGGCCTTGGCAAATTCCTGGGCCGCCGGTTCAAGCACGACTGGCTGCGACATGAGCTTCTCCCTTGACGGGATGAATGGATCGTACCAACCACGGGCTATTGTCGTCCGCCCTGGCTCGGTCGTCCACCCGCGCGGTCCCACCGTTTAGCCGCGAGCCGAAGGCGAGCGCTCTTTTTTGGAGAAAGACGTGCATTACCTGCTGATCTACGACGCAGCGCCGGACTACGTCGAACGGCGCGTACCGCTGCGGAAGGAACACCTGGCGCTGGCCCGCGCCGCCCACGCGCGCGGCGAACTGGTCCTGGGCGGCGCGCTGGCCGACCCCGTGGACGGCGCGGTGTTGCTCTTTCAGAGCGATTCCCCTGCGGCGGCCGAGGCATTCGCCGCCGCCGACCCCTATGTGCGGCACGGCCTGGTGCGGCAGTGGAGGGTGCGCGCCTGGACGACGGTCATCGGCGACCAGGCGGCGGTGCAGTTGCCGCCGGACCTCTAATCGCCGCGCCGAAGTTCGGACACAAGGAATTAGAGTACGTCGGGCTTTCCAGCTCGACACGTCGCGCCAGTGATGAGCAGTATTCGAGAAGCGCTTGCACAAACCGCGTGCCGCTGGCGCGACGTGTCGGGCTGGAAAGCCCGACGTACAAGACCTGGCTTACAGCAACTCCGCGATCGGCTCGCGCGTATCGAGCAGGTGGACCGGCCGTCCCTGGAGATCGAGCAGCGCCGTGGCGGGGTCGATGCCCAGGGCGTGATACAACGTGGCCATGACGTTTTGCGGGCGGACGATGTTGCCCTTCGGCCGTTCGGCGCGCGGATCGGTCCCGCCCACCACCTGGCCCATCTTCAGACCGCCGCCCGCGAACAGCACGAAGTTCGCCGGACCGTGATGGTCGCGGCCGGGCACGCCGCCGTTAATGGAGTAGATGCGCGAGCCACGGCCGAATTCGCCCCACATCACCACCGCCACGTCCTGATCCAGCCCACGCTCGTGCAGATCGCTGACCAGGGCCGCCACGCCGCGATCCACCACCGGCACGATCCTGCGCAGCGTCGCGAAGTTGTTGCCGTGCGTGTCCCACTGCCCAAAGGCTTGCATTGAAACCACGGACACGCCCGCTTCCACCAGACGGCGGGCCAGCAGGAATTGCCGCAGCACTCCGAATTCGGCGTTGTAAGTCCGCACGTTGGCCGTCAAGCCGTAGCGGTTCTTGACCTCCTGCGATTCGAGATTCATGTCGAAAGCGTCGCGCACCTTCGGCGTACTGATGATGTCCAGGGCGCGGGCAGTGTAAGCATCCATGCCCGCGACCTCCTGGCGTGCGTCGAGGTCGCGGCGCAGACCGTCGAGGGAGCGCAGCAGGCCCTTGCGGTCGTCAAGCCGTTCGTGCGAGATGTCCTTTGCCAGCGTCATGTTTTGCAGGTCTTGCCCGCTGGGAATGAAGGGCCGATAGGCCGGCCCCAGAAAACCGGGGTCCTCGGCTTCTTGCGGAGTATTGCCCAGGTTGACGAAGGGCGGCAGCAGCTTGCCGCCGCGCAGCTTGCTGACGATGGACCCGAAGGCCGGTCGCGGCGTGCCTTCATTGCCCGGAATCTTGCGGTCCCAGAGGACACCGCTGGTGATTTCCTGCTCGTTGTGCGAACTGGTCCGCATTTGCAGGTTGCGGACCAGGGCCAGGCGGTCCGCGATCTTGGCCTGTTCGGGCATCAACTCGCAGATGTCGAAGCCGGGCACGTTGGTCTGAATCGGCTTGAACTCGCCGCGAATCTCGGCGGGCGCGTCGGGTTTCAGGTCGTACATATCGATGTGCGACGGCCCGCCGCGCAGCTGTATCATGATGACGGCCTTGCGCGACGATGCGCCCGGTTGGGCGGCGCGCAGGCGCAGCAGGTTCGACAACGTCAGGCCGACGACGCCCAGCGCGCCGACGCGCAGGAAGTTGCGGCGAGTCAGGCCGGCGCGCGGCGCGGCTTCGGGGCGGGTCCAGATCGTCAACATGGCAGGCTCCTTCGCGGGGTGGGAATGAATGGCAGGTATTTTGTTCAGGGTTTCGAGGTATTCAGGCGGACCACTTCAAAATCGCGGCCCGTGACGCGGTGCAAGGTTTGCAAATCGGCTTCGTTCCAGCGCGGGTCGGGCGCGCCGCTCAGCGCCCAGTCCTCGCCGTGGCCGGCGACGAACATGCCGTAATGCTTGAGGGCCGTCAGGATCACCTGTGCGGCGGGCGGGTAACTCGTCACGTCGAAGTCGGCCCGCAGGCGGACGCGCATGCCCATCGGCGGCAGGTTGGGGTCTTTCAGGTCGCTGGCCCGGTGGCGGGCGGGAGCCACATAGGCGGCCCGCGTGCGACGCACCGTGAAGCGAAGGGCATGCTCGATGCGTCCCTGCTCCACCACCTCGTCGTAACGCACCAGGCCGGGAAAGATCGGCAGGCCCGCACCATCCGCGGATGTATGTCCGCGCGGCCGCAGGGCGTTGGAACTCAGGTCGAAGACGGCACCGGCGTCGGCACGCCAGCCGTTTTCTTCGCGCACGCCGTTGAGCAGTTCGTAGAGCCTCCAGTGGTCACGATCGACGACGATCACCCGCCGGCTGTCCGTGCCCGCCGGGCCGCCCTCGATTGGTGCATCGAGCGGGATCGGATACGGGCCGGCGTCGCTCTCGGCGGGGTATTTGACGAACCGCACCGGCACTCTCGGCTGGTCGCGGCCGACAATCACGTAAGGAAAGCCGCGTGCCTCGCCAGCATGCACCGCCCCGAAATCGGGACAGAGCGGCTTGTCGAGCCCGATGCTGGCGAGCAGCACTTCGGAGTTCGGGTCCACGGGTTCCCGCGAGACGTCCTGGTTCCAGAGATTGTCGGCGGGGAACGGCCGGCGGCCGTCGAGGCTGGGCGGGCAGTTCCAGGCAACCGGCGGCACCGGCGGCGTGGGCCGGGCCGCAAAGGCCCAGTGCGAGACAACGCCGGCACCCGCGCCGAGAACGCTCAACAACAGCACCACGGCCGTCGCGACTTGCAAGCGCATCAGCCACATCGCCTGGAGCACGCTTTCGGCCAGCGCGGCGGCGTGGGCGGAGATGCCCGCGCCGGCGGTCTGTCCGCTGGCGGTCAGCAAAGCGGCGTGCAGCGTCGCTTGCAGCAGGGCGGCGGGCAGCGCGGCGGAAGCCGCCTGCTGCGTCAGCGTCGTGGTCAGCGCGACAGCCGTCAATGCCAGGCCGCGCCGGGCCAATCGCCCACGCAACTGTTCGCGGCCGCGCGTCAAGCGCGCCCAGAGGGTACCGATCGGGCAACCGAGCTGCCGCGCCGCCTCCTCGTTGGTCTTGCCTTCCAGGTAGCAGAGTACCAGCGGCGTGCGATAC
>JAEUIF010000791.1 GCA_016795185.1 Planctomycetia bacterium
GGCTTTCCAGCCTGACAGCAGCGCCCTCGACATGCCGCACATCGCCGGCGCTGCTGTCAGGCTGGAAAGCCTGACCTACGAGGTCCAGGGGCGTTCCTGGATCAGCGTGTCATTATAGGTAAAGGGCGCGGTCCGCGCCAAAACGCAATTGCCCTCCGTGCAAATTGCTCTTGGGCCGACGTGAAGCTTGTGTTATGGACCCCCAGCCCACGACTAGACGCGGGCTCGACATCGCCTGCAACCTGCCGTGCAAAACTGGTGTGTTCCAAGAACAGCGAAAAAGTGGTGGACCCGGGCATCGTCGCCCGAAGGAGGTCACCCATGCTGCACCAGCGGAAGCTCTGGCCCCTGCTCGTGGGGCTGGCCTGGCTGATCGGCGTCTCGATCCGAGATGAAGCAGCCGGGCAAGATCGACCACCGCCGGCCTGCCCGGCCTCGCCGGAGGATCTTCGTTCTCTCATTGATCGGCTGGGCGCGGACCAGTTCCGCGTCCGCGAGCGGGCCAGCGAGGAACTGACCGCCATCGGCCGCCGTGCCGAACCCGCGTTACGGCAAGCCGTCCATTGCGCGGACGCTGAAATCCGCATGCGGGCCGCCCGCATTCTGGACGCGATTCACGCTTCACTGCCCTACCTCATCGAAAGCCTGAAGGACCGCAACGCCCTGGTGCGGGCGCAGGCTATCGCCAAACTGGAGCGCCTTGGGCCGACCGCCAAGGAGGCTCTGCCGTTATTAATCGAATTGCTCCAGGACGACCACGAAGCGGTCCGCGAAGCCGCCGCCAGCGCCGTGCTGACGCTCGATCCGGACAACGTCAACGCTGCCGATGTCGTGCCGCCCCAGGCGCACGGCCACGGCAAGTACACCCGCCTGGTCCGGCGGCTGAAAGCTCCCGAGGATTATCGCACCTACTCGGAATATCGCGACTACGGCTTCTATCAGGCGTGCATGTGGGGTGGACACATCAACGTGCCGGCCGGCTACTGGGTCTACGTCCAACCCTACTGGTACATCTGGAGCGAACGGCAGGAACCGAAGAACGAGTGACACTCGTCGGTTCGCGACGCTTCGTAGAAGCGTGAAACGATTCCACGCTCCTACCAAGCGTCGCGAACCGTAGACTATTCGCCTTTCGGGGCCTGCACCTTCAGACGCACCGTCACCGGCAGATGGTCGCTGTAACCGCGTTCGCCTTCGTACTTTTCCTCACCGAAGCGCCAGGGCCGGCGTAGTTTGTCGCCCGGCCGCGCTAGATTGTTGACCACCTGCACCGATTCCGGGACGCACTGCCAGCCCGCGCCGTTCAGCATGCCCGGCGACACCAGAATCTGATCGTAGGTGTACCACTTGTTTTGATACATCAGCGTGCCGAAGCCCGCTTTTGGGTCCTTGTCCGCCAGCAGGTTGAATAGGAGTGGTTCGGTCGCCGTGGACTGGCGGACGCGCTTGGCGTCGGACACGCCGCGCAGATGCCCGGTGATGCTCAGCGCATCCGGCGGGTCGTTGAAGTCCCCGCACACCAGCAGATCGACTTGTGGGTTGCTCAGGAACATGGCCTTGTACTCACCGTAAATTTGATCGGCGTACTTGGCGCGGCGCTCGCCGGTCTCGTCGGTGAGCCGTGAAGTCCAGTGCGAGACGATGACGACGAGGTCATGTCCCCCCGCGTCGATATGCCCTTCGAGAGTCCGCATCTGGCTGCCGAGCAAACGGGTGCGGTTGCCCTTCACGGGCAAACGGGTGATGATCGCCGGCGCGATGTGCCGGCCCACCGCCACCTCCTTCATCAACAGGCTGCGGTAGTGCAACGACTCGTCGGTCAGTTTCTTGTTCAACGCCTGGCGGAGCAGGTCGGCGGCGCGGGTGCCCTCGACTTCGCAGACGCCGAGAATGTCCGGCCCCTTGCCGTCATTCAGCTGTAGCAAAGCCTGCGTCAGTCGGTCGAGCTTCAGCTGGAGCGCGGCGGGGTCGCGGCTGAACCAGTTATCATATTCTTCGTCGGTCTGGCCGCGCTTGTCGTCCTGGTCGTCGAACAGGTTTTCGACGTTCCAGAAGCAGAACAGGTAGCCGTCGCCGCTCGCCGTGGGCAGTGGAAACGTGGGCGGAGTGGGCGTGTTCGCCCAGCGATAGATGGCCATCGCCAGCGCGATGACGACGACCAGGATCGTCATGCCGGTGGACTGCGGTCGTCGTCTGCGCATGGTGCGACCTTTCGAGGCAATGGGACGGACCGGCAGTGCCGGGAGTCCGGGGAGAGCGGGCCG
>JAEUIF010000022.1 GCA_016795185.1 Planctomycetia bacterium
ATGCTCGAACGTGGCGTTCAGGAACAGCCCGGTATCCATCTCGCGGAAGCGGCCGTCGACCCAGTCCTTGTCGGTCGCCTTCTCCCAGGCCGGGACGTTGCCGGTGAGCGGCTTCGGCGTCCAGGCTGGATCGACCTGAAAATCCTCGGGCTTGTCGAAGTGCCACAGCACGATGGTGTACGGGTCGTGCAGCAGCGCCGCCTTCGGCGCTTCCTTGATCTCCCGCGCCGTCCCAGACAGCCGCACATCGTCGATCAGCCCGTCGCAGCCCAGCGATTCCTTGTCGTCGCGCAGCCCACCCACCGACAGTTCACCGATCTTCGACCGACTGGCAGCCTTCTTTTCGACGGCGGTCTCGACCGCCAGCTTGCCGTCGATGTGCAGCTTGACGGACTTGCCGTCGTGGACCAGCGCCAGGTGATGCCAGTTCCCATCGCAGACGTCGACCTGCGAGCGAATCTCTCCTGGTTGTCCCGCCGCCAGCATCGCGCGCAGCTCGCCGGTGCCCGCCACGGTGAACAACCGCCAATGCGACGATGAAGCCGGCGCGTCGTTGGCCAGCAGCACGTTCGCCTTCGCCTTGCCGTTCAGCTTGGCCCAGCATTCGACCGTCAGCGGCGTCTGCCCGAAGCGGGCGCTGCCTTCGAGGACGGCGGGTGCGGAGCGCGCGTCCAGCGCCTTGCCGAACTTGCCGTCGGCCAGGCTGATGCCGGGCTTCGCGGGTGGGTCGGCGGCCCAGATCAGGATGGCCCAGAAGGTACCCAGCACGACGAGAACATTGGCAAGTTTCATCGACGGTGCCTCGTGGCGAAGCGGTTCGGTCCTTGCGGAAGTTAGCGATTGTAACACCGCGGCAGGTTTCCGCGTCACATCCCCGCGAAATTGCGGTTGGAATCGGGAGATTGGGCGTTGGCGGTCCCGCGCCCGCTTGCTACCCTGGGCCGGTGCCTGTTGTTTCCAATCCGTTTGCGGCTGCGCGATGCCAACCAGAACGCCGTCACCGCCCGCCCCCGCGTCGCTGCCGACGGTAGACGCCGGGGCGGACGCCAGTCACACGGCAGAAGGCGTCGCGAAGAAAAAAGGGGTTGGGAGTCGTTTTTGAAATCGACTCCCAACCCCTTTTTCGCCTTCCTTGTTCAAGCCAGAACCGATCCTGCCTACTCAGATGAATCGTGCTTCTTTCTGCGCTTCGGTTTGCTTGGCTTCGCCGTAGCATCACCAGGTGGCGGCAACTGCCCTTGAATCTGCCGCGACTGGTCCATCAGGCGGTCGAAATCGCTGGTAGGCTGACTGGCGGCCAGCGCCCGCTGCTCGGCCTCGTACTTCGCGAACTCCCGATGGGCATGGTCCATCGCTTTGTCGTGCGACACAGTCCCTTTGTGGGTCAGGACTTGCCGTTCGTTGAACGTCAAGAAATCGTCGAGCTTTTTCGCCCAATCGCTCATGTGCATTGGCTTCTTCCGTCGGGCTTGATCCTCGGCATAGTCCAGGTACATCGTCACGACCCGATTCAGTTCGGTGATTTCTTCCTGGCTCAGGTAGTTTTTGGCCACCTCTACGTCTTGCCTGCGGATGGGTCCTTTGGGAGAATTCTTCCAGGTGGTCAGTCCCATGTGCGGCTTGCCGGCGTCAGCCCGTTCACGGATCATCTCGGCCGCTGTCCGACCGTGACAAGCCCAGTGCAACTTATTTTGTACCGACTTGAAGAATGTCTGGGTAATTTCGGCCTTGGCCTCGTAATCGATGCTGGTGGCGTAGATGTCGGTGATCTTCTGGTAAAACAGACGTTCCGATGCGCGAATGTCCCGGATCCGTTCGAGCAGTTCGTCGAAGTAGTCTTCGCCGAGAGTCCGGCCGGCTTTGATGCGCTGGTCATCCAGCACAAACCCCTTCACCAGCAGGTCGCGCAGCTGGACCGTCGCCCATTGGCGGAACTGGGTGCCTCGTGGCGACCGGACTCGATAACCGACTGCCAGCACCACATCGAGGCTGTAGTGCTTCATCAACCGCTGCACCTGTCGGTTCCCCTCCGCTCGAACTTGTAAGTATTCCTTACAAGTTGCCTTCTCGCTCAGTTCCCCTTCCTCGTAGATGGTTGCCACGTGCATCGTGATGTTCTGCGGCGTCGTCTGAAACAATTCGGCCATCGCCGCTTGCGTCAACCAAACCGTCTGTCCATCCAGGCGAACCTGGAGGTTCAGCCCGCCATCACGGTAGATTAGCAACTGTCCATCAGGATTCGGTGGCGGGACGGACGGGCCTGTCGGCGCGCTCATCGGTTTCCTTTCGGCGCAAGTAGCTTTTTCTCCTTCCACGCTACCAGAATTCGGAGCGCTGTCCCAGCTTGGATGGAGCGAGGGGAAAGAACGCCAAGAGCCTTTTTCGGCTCCCCCTCGCGGGCGACCCGTGCCCGCCAGGCCCCCGGGAAGTCGACCGGGACGCGGCCAGGGGCAGGTTCACGAACCGTGTTGTTGGGCGAATTCTTGCGGCTTGTGGGGATAATCCGGATTGTAACACCGCGGCAGGTTTCCGCGTCACATCCCCGCGAAATTGCGGTTGGAATCCGGTGATTGCGCGTTGGCGGTCCCGCACCCGCTTGCTACCCTGGGCCGGTGCCTGGTGTTTCCAATCCGTTTGCGGCTGCGCGATGCCAACCAGAACGCCGTCACCGCCCGCCCCCGCGTCGCTGCCGACGGTAGACGC
>JAEUIF010000795.1 GCA_016795185.1 Planctomycetia bacterium
ACGGTTGCACATTTGCTGCAAAGCCAGCCGCCGCAGGCTGCGTTCAAGGACTGGCGGCAGGCCGTGGGGAAGTTTCAGGGCACGGACTTAACGCGGGAGATCGACGAGGCCGGCCGTCAGATTCGCGAGGCCGACCGCCGAGCTACCGGCTCATGATCCTGCTGGACACCGATCATCTGACCTTGTTGAAGTACCCGGACAGTACACGTTGTTCGGCGCTCACCGCGCGGCTGACGGCCTCGCCGGATCAGCAGATCGGGACCACGATCATCAGCGCGGAAGAACAATTGCGCGGCTGGCTGGCCGTGATCGCTCGCTACCGCGATGTCCAACGACAAGTGCATCCGTATGAGGAACTGCGCGCTCACCTCGATTTCTACAGCCGCTGGACCCTGCTGCCGTTCGACGCACTGTCGGCCAGTCAGTTCGACCGTCTCCGTCAGCAGGGAATGCGCATCGGTTCGATGGACCTCAAGATCGCGAGTGTGGCCCTGATTCACCAGGCACTGCTGCTCTCGGCTAATCTGAGCGATTTCCGACGTGTGCCCGACCTGCGCGTGGAGAACTGGTTAGACTGATTGCCAGGACCGAAGTCACGGGGGCCGCGGCCTTCCGTCCACGGATGCCCTTGAAGATGTCAGCTGCAAGTCCCACGCAGGAGACGCCCATGTCCGCGACGGCCCTGTGTCCGACCTGTCGGACGCCTATCGAGATTGCGGATGAAGCCCCTGGTGCTCCGTTGACTTGTCCCGGTTGTGGCACGCTGGCCACACCGGCGGAGAGTGTGCCGACCGCGCCGAGCTTCCGCGTGGTGGCGGTGAGCGAGGAGCGGGATATCCCGTTGCCGCCTTGTCCGTCACGCCCCGTCGCAGCGCCGTCGCCGGACGACACGCGACAGCTTGCCGACCCGTGGGGCCTGACCGGCTTCGTCACCCGATTGGCCGCGCTCGGCGCGGTCTGCCTGGCGGCCCTCGCCGGCATGCTGCTCTGGAAGGGCTCCTCGCTGGTCATGATCGCGCTGTACGCGGTCGGCTTGCTGGTCGTGGTCAGCGTGGCCAACCTGTTGCTGCGCCGCTCGCAGGAACCGACGCTGCGTGTCGTCGGGGCGATCATTCTCGTGGGCTTCGCGGCGATAGGGTTGCTGTCGTTGCTGACCGCTGCCTTTCTTTTCCTGGTATCCTGTCTGGTCAATCTGTAAGCGCAAGCGCTTACTTATCGTCGCGGTCTGTAAACTCGCAGGAGGCGCTCTCATGCACCGTTACTCGCTGGCTCTGGTTATCGCCGTCATCTTCGTCTTTCTGGCGAGCGGGCCTCACGCTCCGCTGCTTGAAGGCGAAGACCTGCGCCAAGCGACGCAAGTTCCTTCGACCGAAAACAAGCAACCGGCGCTGAAGCGCGTGGCTCGCACGCGCTATCGCCCGGTGACGGAGACCGCGATCAAGAGAGTGAAGTACACCGAGTCCAGGGTGGGTGCCGATGGGGAAGTCATCTGGGAAACCAAGCACAAGGACGTGCCGTACACCGTTACCAAGATGGTAGCCGAAACCTTCTGGGTCGAAGTCCCCGCCGACGACACGGAAATCCCGGTACCAATCTTTGCCGTCAATCCCGGAGACGAGGTCGAGCCGACGAGATATTCCAAGCCGCTCACCGATGCCCTGAACCATCTGCAATTGCACCCCCGCGATCCCTACCTGCAATACGTCGTCCTGCAACTGGCGCGGCGCGAAAATCAGTTTGAAGCCGTCAGCGGCGAAGTCGGTCGGTTCATGGGCGTCGAGGATCGGCGCGGCCGTCGCCAGAACGTCGATCTGTTCAGCCTGTTTTCGGGCGCGCTGGCCGTGCAGGAGAACCTGCAACTCGACACCATGCGCGGCGAGCGGCCGGGCCGCCGGCCATTCGATCCGGCCGAGCAACTGGACGAAGCCGAGTTGCCACCCTTCGAGGAAAACCCGGAACGGGCCGGCGTCAAGCTGCCAAGCCGCAAGGAGTTGGTGCCCGAGGTCAGGGAAGTGATTGAGGAAGTCATCGTCGATGGCAAAATCGTCAAACAGAAGAAGAACGTCACGGTTCAAAAGGAAATCACCGTAGCGGTCAAACTGACGGCCGAAGAGCAGCAACGCTATGACGAGTGGGTCAAGCAGCGCCAGGCTTACGAGACGGCAGTCAAGCAGCGCGGTGAAAAGCGCGCCGCCGCCGCCGAGGAGAAACGCCGCAAGGAAGAAGAGAACCTGACTCCTGAGCAGATCGAGGCCAAACGCGAACAGGAGCAGAAAGACCACGAGGAGAAACGCCGCCGCGAAATCGTCGCGGTCGCGGACCTCAAAGGACCGACCGTCAAGAGCCATCCCTGGGCCAAGCTGCTCGGCGATAAGAAGCCCGTCGTGGATCCACTGGCGAAGCTCGTGCCCGAGGACTTCTACTTCATCGGCTTCCGCTCGATCAACAAGCTGCTGGAGGTGATGGAACTCAGCGACCTGTGGGGCACCCACCTCAACAACCAGGCGTGGCGCGAAGCCCGCTCGCACCACATTGGCGACAAGCTGAAACGGCAACTGGCCATCGAGACCAATCCGCTGATCAAGCCGTTCTACGACCTGGTGGTCGAGGGAGTCGCCGTCGTCGGCAGTGACCTGTTCCTCCGCGAAGGCAGTGACGTGACGCTACTATTCCGCTACAAGCAGCCCGATGTCTTCCAGGGCCGCATGGACGGCTTTCTGAAAAACGCCGAGAAGGCCCGGCCTGACGCCAAGCGGAGCGAAGGAGAGCACCTCGGGGTGAAGTATGTCGCGCTGACCACGCCCGACCGCGACCTGTCCGTTTACTCCGCCTATCCTGGCGAGAACCTGCACATCCGCAGCAATTCGCTGGCGGCCTTGCGGCGCGTCATCGAGTCGCACCAGGGCAAGACTGCCGACGGCAAGCCCGTGCAGTGTCTGGGCGATTCCACGGAGTTCGCGTACATCCGCGCACTGCTGCCGCGCGACGGCCAGGACGAGGACGGTCTGATCTACCTGTCCGATCCGTTCATTCGCCGGCTGATGGGGCCGCAGGTCAAGCTGACCGAGCGCCGGCGGATGCTCTGCTACAACCACCTGAAGATGATCGGCCACGCCGCCCTGATGTACCGGGGCGAGCACGCCAAGAACGCCCTGTCGCTCGAACAACTGTTCGATGCCAAGTGCTGTCCGCAGCCGTTTCACGCCGCGAAGCCCGTGGACCCGAAGAAACTGGCGCAGCTCATCGCCGACCTGGACAGCGAAAAGTTCACCGTCCGTCAGAAGGCGACCGAGGAACTGGAGAAGCTGGCGGGCTCCGCCGAGGCGGAGTTGCAACGAGCGCTAGAGAAGAAGCCCTCGCTGGAAGTGACTCGCCGCCTCGAAGAACTGCTGCTCAAGGTAGACCGCCTCTGTGCCTGTCCGTCGGGTGGAACGTACCAGCTCTCGGCGGATGGCCTGACGGGCCGTTGCAGCCATCACGGCCACATGCATTTTCTGATGCCGAACCTCGAAATCCCGACGACCCGTGTGCGCGGCGACGAGGCGGATGAGTACCGGTGGTTCCTTCAGGAGTACAACCAGTACTGGCGCACGTTCTTCGATCCGATTGCCATTCGGGTGAAGATCACGCCGGAGCGCTACCGGCTGGAAACCGTCGTGCTGCCCTTGATCGACAATTCGATCTACACCGGCCTGGCGCACGCGCTGGGCGGCAAACCGGCAGACCTCGATTTGCAGCCCGTGCCGAAGCGCAACATCTTCAGTGTGGCGCTCAAGTTCGACAAGGAGAAGCTGCTCAAGGACGTGAAGCCGGAGAGCTTTCAGGACCTGCGCGGTCTGCCCCGCGCGCTGGGTCTGCGCCACGTCGATGCCGGCAAACTGGACTTCCACAAGTTGCTGACGCAGGGCTTCGGCGATCAGATCGGCGTGCATCTGTACGACGCGCCGCCCAACTTCGATTTCAACTTTCCGACCGCAATGGGCTGGCTCATGACAGCCGGCAGCGGCCAGGGCCGGGCCGGCAACGCCAACTCCCTGGAAATGCTGGCCGGCATGTCGGAGTTCTTGCTGCTCGGCATGGTCGGGGCCGGCTTCAACGGCCCCGCGTACCTGTCGTTACCCGTGAACGACGCGAAGATCGTCGATGACTTCGGCGACCAACTGGAGTTGGTCTTTGCCGCCCTCGCGCGCCAGGGCGACCGCGAGTTCGGCGGTTTCGTCGCCACCGATTTCTATCGAGTGCCCTTCAAGGCCGAGCCGAAGCAATCGATGCGCTGTTTCGCGGTGCGCTTCGGCCCGCTCAAGCTGCGCTACTTTTGGGCGCGGATCGGCCAGACGGTCTATATCGCCAGTCAGCCGACCGTGCTCGATGATTTGTTGGCCCTGGAGAAGGACGGGGCCAAGCCTGCGAAGCCGCCAGCGGCCGACGACCAGGCCCACGCCCTGTTCAAGATTCGCGCTGCCAACTGGAACGAAGTGCTGCCCAACACCTGGCTCGGCTGGGCGGAGAATCACCGCGAAGCCTGCATCAATAATCAGGGACCGCTCTCCAGCGTGGCGCGGAGTTTCACGCCGTCGCTGGGCAAGATCGACGAGAAGGAACTGGCCGCCGTCGCCAACCGGGTGCAGCAACAGGCGGATCGACTGCATCAGGCCCACTTCTTCTGTCCGGAAGGCGGGCACTACCTCCTCAACCCAGACGGCAAGGCGATGACGTGCAGCGTCCACGGTTCGGCGCTGGCTCCACGCCAGCCCGCCACTGCCGGCAACAGTTCGCTCAACCGGCAACTCGAACGGTTCGGCGGCCTGACCGCGACGCTGAACTTCCTCGAAGATGGCCTGCGTGCCGTGGTGATTATCGAGCGGAAGTAAACCGCCTATTGCTCATCTGACCATTCTGGGTCCGCCACTCTGCCGCCCGGACGAGTGGCGGACCTGGCAGTTTCTGGGTCCGCCACTCCGCCATCCGGACGAGTGGCGGACCCAACTGGCTTGGCTCGAACCGTCTGCCGTATGAAGACGTAAACTGATCGTCGGACATTCGTAGTCGGGCTTCCGCGGAATTCTGTTGCACCGGCTGGCGACCGGCCCAACGATAGGGCGGCAACGCCAGGACGAACACCGCCTCCTGGCCCGGCAGCGGTTATTTCCATCCCCATCGCCCTGCGAGGTATATCGTGAAAGCAGGCGTTACTCCGCAACTGAGCGCGAAATGGTGGCGCGACAACCGCGCCAAGACCCTGAAGTCCACCGGCCTGGCGCCCGCCCTGGAAAAGTACGAGCGCGCGCTGGGCACATTCCTGCAAGACACCGCCAAGAACGCTCCCTATCCCACGATCGAGGAAGCCTACAAAAAGACGGTGGCGTTGCTTGACGGCGATGTGACCACGGCCGTCAAGCTGGGCATCAAGTCGTGCGGCATCCTGCACAAGGACACCAAGGACGCCCTGACCAAGTACACCACGCAGGTCATTCCCCACGCCCTCGAGCAGCTGAAGTTGAGGTACAAGGATGCCGGCAAGGAATACGCCGTCATGGTGCTCAACATGGACAAAGGCTTCAAGGCGCTGGCGAGCGACATGAAGTCCGCCATGAATATCGTCACCCTGTGCAACGACACGCTCAACGGCTATGTGCAGAAGCTGACCGACTATCTCGACGAAAATGTCGAGATGAAGCCGCACGACGCCGAGAAACTCGCGATGGAAGCCAGCAAGTACGCGAACGAGGTCCGACAGACCGCCTCGAAAAAGGTCGAAGGAGTGCTGCACGACGGCATGTCGCTGATGGATAGGTACCAGGACGAAATGTTTCTGGACGATGCCCGCCTGGCGCTCAAGAAGCACATCGAGCACACGAAGGACATCGGCAACCAGGTCGATATGATGTGGAAACTGTCGCAGAAGCGGATGGACCAGGTCGGCGACCTCTTCAAGGGCGTCCTGAGACGGACCTCCGGCATGGAGAAAGTCGAGAACCAGTACTTCACGTCCGTGGACAGTCAGTTGCTCAAGGTGCAGAGCAAATGCGATGAGTTGAACGAACTGCGCAGCGAGGTGGACGGCCGCGATACCAAGGGCTTGAAGCAAGAGGTCGCACTGGCGCAGATCGTCACCCAGGAAACGCGCATCGCCAAGCAAATGAAGAAACTGGACGAGCAAGGTTTGCAGGAAGCACAGTTGAACCAGGCGAAGAGCCCGCTGCTGCTCCTGAAGAAGAGCGTCCTGGAGGAAAAGGCCAAAAAGGCGACCGAAATCTACAAGTTCTACCAGGAAACCGTGTTGAAAGCGGCCCAGGGCAAAGACCTCGCCCTCACCATTTCACAGATGCTCGACAACTTGCCCGAAACGCCCGAGGAAGTGGATATCAAGGCGGGGCGGTACCAGAAACGGCAGAAGCTCATCATGCACTTCCGGAGCGACGTGCTCAAGGCCAACCCCATTTTTACCAAGGGCAAGGAAAAAGCCGAGGAGCGCATCAGCTACTACGACGAACACGTGTTCAATCGGAAGAAGTAGCCGCTGCCCTCTCGACGCCTGTTCCATCGGACTTTCCTGGGTCCGCCACTCCGCCATCTGGCGGTTTGGCGGACCCAACCCATGCCTAATCCAGCACGGCGCACGCCTCTACTCGGAGCTGACCGAGTTTCTCCATGTCCTATCCATCGAGCATCATAGCCATGAACCGCGTCCTCGCTTGGCCGTGCGTTGGCCTGCTGGTCCTGAGCTTCACCGCGGCGCTGCCGGCCCAGGAATGGACGCGCTTTCGCGGCCCCAACGGCAGCGGCATGGGCAACGCGCCCACGCTGCCCGTGAAATGGACCGAGCGAGACTTCAACTGGAAGGTGCCCATCCCCGGCGCGGGCGTCGCCAGCCCGGTGCTCTGGGGCGACAAGGTCTTCCTGGCTTCGGGCGAGGCCAAGACCGGCCAGCGCATCGTGCTCTGTCTGAACGCCGCCGACGGCAAGGCGCTCTGGACTCGCCGCTTCGACGCCGCCCCGTACAAGATGCACCTGCGCAACAGCGTCGCCACCGCCACGCCAGCCGTGGATGCCGAGCGCGTCTACACCAGCTGGGCGACACCGGACCAGTACACGGTGCTGGCCCTGGACCATGCCGGCAAGGAAGCGTGGACCGCGCAGCTCGGTCCTTACAAAAGCCAGCACGGCTTCGGCAGTTCGCCTATCGTCTATGAGGATCTGCTGATCGTGCCCAACGACCAGGACGATGGCGGCTCGCTCATCGCCCTGGACAAGACCAATGGCAAGGTCCGCTGGCAGCTGCCGCGCCAGCCCAAGAATGCCACCTACTCCACCCCCTGCGTCTATCAACACAGCGACAGTGCGCCGGTGCTGATCTTCACCAACTGGCAGCACGGCATCACGGCGGTCGAACCGAAGACGGGCAAGGTCGCCTGGGAACTTTCCGTGTTCGAGACGAACAAGCAGGAACGCGCCGTCGCCTCGCCGGTCGTTGCGGGCGACCTGATCCTGGGAACGTGCGGCTTCGTCACCGCGCAGAAGCACTTCGTGGCGGTGCGTCCCGGCGACCCACAGAAGGGCACCAAGCCGCAGGAAGTCTGGCGCGTGGAGAAAATGGTTTCGTATCTGCCGTCGCCATTGGTGAAGGGCGATCGCGTCTACCTGTGTACCGAGCAGGGCATCGCCAGCTGCCTGGACCTGGCGACCGGCAAGGTGATCTGGCAGGAACGCGTGCCCGGCAGCTATGCCGGTTCACCCGTCTGCGCCGGCGAGCATCTCTACTGCACCTCGCTTGACGGCGACGTGCTCGTGCTGACAATGGCCGACAAGTTCGAGACCGTGGCCCGCAACGCCCTGGGCGAAGGCACCCAAAGCACGCCAGCCATCGCCAACGGCCGCATCTACTTTCGGACGAATGGCCACCTGATTGCCATCGGCGGGCCGCGATAGCGCAAAATCAAGGAAGTCGTTGCTCAACGGAATGTTAGTATGGGTGCCATGCCCACGGCTTTGCGTGGGCATGGGAAGTATGTGACGCGTCCATGCCCACGCAAAGCCGTGGGCATGGCACCCAAACCTCTTTTCGCGCAAGCTGTCACTTGCACAACTGCGC
>JAEUIF010000101.1 GCA_016795185.1 Planctomycetia bacterium
CGCGAAAACGTCGGCGAGCAGGAACGGCCGGGAGTGCGCAGCTACGAATAACGGCGACCGGGTTCCTGGTTCGTAGTTCCGCCTTCAGGCGGCGAGCGACCCGCCGCCTGAAGGCGGAACTACGAACCATTCGGCGAGTGACTTCCGCAGCAGACTTTGAACTGGAGTAGTGCATGATAAGTCGGCGAGTCATACTGACCTGTTTATTGGCAGTCGTGGTACTTGGTCCTACCCTGGCGGCGGACGTAACCTTCACTCCGCTCGACATGCCGCAGGGCAACATCGAGAACCGCACCGGCATGTGGCTCTGTCCCGACCTCGGCAAGAAGGACGAAGTCCTGCCGCTCAAGTCGCGCGTCTGGGCCACGCAAGAGTCCGTGACCGGTGGCGTGGCCGCGAAGTGCGTCTTCGAGAAGGGCAGCAAGGGCGTGCTCACCTACGAGAAGGACGGCTACCCCGCCGGCAGCGCGGGTCTGACACTCTACGCGAAGGCTTCGCGCAAGCTGACGCTCAAGGTCGCCGGCGCGCCGATCGAGGTCGGCACCGAGTGGAAGAAGTTCGACCTGCCCTGGGAACGGCTGGGCACCAACCGCGACCAGCCCCGCGTGGGCTACCAGTTGGTGTTCGCCGTGCAAGGCCCCATCGAGGAGAAAACCTGGCTGATTCTCGACCGCGTCGGCACGGAATCGCCGCAGTTCGAGCCGAGTCCCAGGCTGGAACCCAAGACGGGTCCGGATGCCGTCATCTCCAGCAAGGACATTCTCTACGGAGCAGAACATCTCGCGAAGACGCGCGAGCGTGCCAAAAGCAAGCAGCCGTTCAAGGTCATCGCGCTGGGCGATTCGGTGACGGCCGGGGCGCAAATGTCGCGCGGCACCCCGAACGTGCGAGGGCCGGACGGTGTGCCGTTTCTCTATTTCTCGCACCTGGCCCGGCTGGCCGAGCAGCACTTCGGCTACCAGGGCATCACGCCCGTGCAGCATGGCCACGGCGGCTGGACGGCAGCGCAGGCCCTCAAGGTCATCGACAAGGAAGTCGTCGACGAAGCCGGGCCGAACGACCTGGTCATCCTCGAATTCGGCGCGAATGATCTGAGCTGGGCCAAGACGCCGCTGGCGGACTGGAAGGCCAACATGAAGAAGCTGATCGCCCGCGCGAAGACCAGGACCGATCAGATCATCATCATGAGCCCGACGCCGATCGGCGGCATCGGCAAGCTACAGCCGGAAATCACCAAGGCCTTGCAGGAACTGGTGCAGGAAGAGAAGGTCGCGGCGGCCGACATCACCAAGCTGGCCTACTATCGCGGCGAACCGTTCGCCTGGGCCTGGCTCGCGAACGAAGGGCATCCCGCTTACATGGGCCATATCACGATGGCCGAAATGATGGCAGCGCTGCTGACCGAACAGCACCGCAACTATCCGGAATAGCGGAGAGCAACTCGCCGCTGGATGCAGCACCAGGCGCGATGGTCCGCACCGCGGACCCTACGGCAAGCTGTAGGGTCCGCTGTGCGGACCATCGCGCCCCGCGCTACCTCCACCTGCGAAACGCTCTG
>JAEUIF010000112.1 GCA_016795185.1 Planctomycetia bacterium
GTCTTCCAGCGGATTGCCGCGATTGTTCTTCTTGGTCATGTCCCAGGCGGTCAGCCACTGTTCGCTGTCGCGCTTCAGGCCAAAATCGTCGCGCAGCCGTTTCTCGAAGTCGGGCATGTGGGCCGCGCCGTAGAAGATGCCGACCTTCTTCTTGCCGGCGGCAAGCTCCTTCTGAAAGACCTTCATCGCCGCCTTGTTGCGGTCGGCGATCAGAATGGTGTTCAGCGTCTGCCCCAGGCCGCTGGTGCCCGATTCCAGGTCTTCCATCTGGAGGGCCATCATCTTCTTCAGCTTGGTCGAGGCATCCGGATCGACCAGCAGCGCCAGCGGGTCGAGATCGTTCTGGTGCGGGTTCTGATCCTTCTTGTTTTCCTGGAGATTCTGTTGCTTCAGCATATCGGTGATGACGCCGAGCGTGACCGTCAGCACATTCTCGCCGCGCGCCTTCATGGCTTCCTTCATCTCATCCGGCGACAGATCGGCGTGAACGAAGTTCTTCTTCGTGTAGTCGATATGTTCCAGCTGCGATTCCAGACCGAGCATCGATTGCATCATGCCCTGGACCATCGAGAGCGGGTTGTCGCTGTTGCGCTTGCCGCCCTTGGGCACACGGGTGCCCTGCGGGGCGACCAGTTCGTAGAGCAGCACGTCGTACTGCTCGAAGTGCTTGTTCAGCTTCTCGTAGTAGTCGCGCTCGCCGACGTGGACGACGCCGATGAGGTCCACCACCAGCTTGCCGTCGCCCTGCGCCGGCACATAGCGGACGATGGAAGTGTCCAGCGCGGTCGGCTCCTTGTTGCCGTCGCGCTGCACGCGGATGAACTTGGTGGCGGGGACTTTCTTGACCTCCACCGGCTGTTCGGCGAACAGGCGGGGAGCCAGGAAAAAGCAGAGGGACAGCAGGGCGTAGCGAAAGAGCCTGGGAGCACGCAGCATGGATGGGTTCCTCGCAACCGGGAGGCAGCGAAGCATCTGAAGCGGATCGAACGCGGCGGGGCTTCCCGGTTGGCGGTGGATACAGGTCGATCAAGCGCCCGCGACGTTCGATGGGAGACTGCCCTTCTACTCTCTCCGGTTCTGGCCAATAGTCAAGGGTAGAAGCGCGCGACGAGACAACGCCGCTTCGCCGCCCCAAAGTTATTCGTTGGTAGTGGGTCGCTCATTTATCCGATCCGACTGCCCTTGCACCATCCTACCCACGTGTGCCAGACTTCAGGTGGTGGCTGGGTGGCACGCCCTCGGAACTCCGAGGGCGTGGGGAGCGATGTGCACGCCCTCGGAGTACCGAGGGACGTGCCACCCCAAAATAGACTGGCGCAACTAAACGCTCGATTTTGCACTAGCGCGGCACGCCATCGCCACCAGGGACAGGAAGGCCCGGCATGCGGATCGCTCATTTCGTGCAGCGCTACCCGCCGGCACTGGGCGGTTCGGAAGCGTACTTCGAGCGGCTCAGTCGCTTTCTGGCGGCATCCGGCGACGAAGTGACCGTCTTCACCAGCAACGCGCTGGACCTCGAAGCCTTCTGGAATCTCCGCGCTCGCACTTTGCCCGCCGGCCAGACTGTGCAGGACGGCGTCCGCGTGGTCCGTTACGGCCTGCTGCGCTGGCCGGGCCGGCGCTGGTTTCTCAAGCCGTTGTCACTGATTCCGTGGCGCTACGGGCAATGCTTGACGTTGCCTTGCAATCCGATCTCCTTGCGCATGTGGGCCGACGCCGGCCGGTTCGACCGGCCGTTCGACCTGGTGCATGCCAGCGCCTTCCCCTACGCCTTTCCCATCGCCTGCGGCTTGCGGCTGGCGCGGCGACTACGGATTCCGTTCTGCGTCACGCCCTTTCTGCACCTAGGCGACCTCGACGATCCGCGCGACCGTACCCGCCGACAGTACACCTCACCACCGCTGCGCTATCTGCTGCGCCAGGCCGACCGCATCTTCGTGCAGACCGAACCCGAACGCGAGGCGCTGCTGTCGCTGGGCTTCGCGCCCGAAAAGCACGTGCTGCAAGGGCTGGGCGTCGATGCGGCGGACTGCACCGGTGGCGACCGGCAGCAGGCACGTCGCAACTGGCAAGTGGACCATGAGGAACCTGTCGTCGGGCACCTGGCAAACTTGAGCGCGGAAAAGGGCAGCGTCGATCTGCTGCGCGCCGCACAACTTGCCTGGCAGCGCGGCGGCCAGTTTCGCCTGGTGCTCGCCGGCCCATCGATGCCGAACTTTCGCCGCTACTGGGACAGCTATCCGTGCCGCGACCGGGTGCGTTGCCTGGGTGTGCTCTCGGACACAGCCAAGCGCGACTTCTTTGCCGGGATTGACCTGTTTGGATTGCCCAGTCGCTCGGACTCCTTCGGCCTGGTATTGTTGGAAGCCTGGGCCAACGGCGCGGCCAATTTGGCCTATCGTGCGGGCGGCCCAGCGGGCGTGATCCGCCACGAGGAAGACGGCCTGCTGGTGCGTTGCGGAGATGTACCCGCGCTGGCCGAGGCCTTGCTGCGCTTGACCGGGGACGCCGCACTGCGTCGCCGCCTTGGTATGTCCGGACAGGAACGCTGTGCTCGCGAGTTCCGCTGGTCCGACAAGCTGGAACTGGTGCGGAACGTCTACACGGAGTGCATCTCCCGTCATAAAGCGGACGGCTAACGACGCTGCGGCGAAGCGTGAAGCGTCGCGAACGGATGCTTGGCATTGGCCGCGCGCCGCCGGTAGAATGCTGGGTATCCCGAATCACGTCCCCTGTTTCCCGGGCCCCCGCGAGAAACCGCCGCATGGCCGAGATCGATGCTCCCGCGCTGGCACAGCAAGCCATCCTGCTGGGACTGATAACGGACAGCCAGGCCTCCGAAAGCCTGGAAGACCCGGAGTACATGCCGGGCAATCCGACGTCGCTGCTGCGCGTCATGGAACGCAAGGGTTTTCTGACACCCTGGCAGACCCAGAAGTTGCAAAACGGCGAGCGCGACGGCTACTTCCTCGGCGGCTATCGCCTGCTGTACCGCATCTCGTCGGGCAGCTTTGGCCGGGTGTTCCGGGCCGACGACCCGAGGACCGGCCGGGTGGTGGCGATCAAAGTGCTGCGGCAGCGCTGGAGCGAGAACCAGCACAGCGTCGAACTGTTCGAGCGCGAGGGCAAGGTCGGCCTGACGCTCAAGCACCCCAACATCGTTGAGATTCTCGCCGTCGCCTTCGATGCCCCGACCAAGCAGCATTACATCGTGATGGAGTTCGTCGAGGGCGGCAGCCGGAAGGATTTTCTTGCCGTCCGCAAGAAGCTGTCGCCGAGCGAGGCGCTGCGACTGATGGAAGACGCCGCTTCGGGGCTGGCTCAGGCTTACACCAAGGGGCTGACGCACCGCGACATCAAGGCGACCAACATGCTGATTTCCAGCCAGGGGTCGATCAAGCTGGTCGATTTCGGGTTGGCGGAGGTTTGCTCGGCGCTGCCCGACGAAAACGGTGTGAAGGTCGAACGCACGGTGGACTACGCCGGCTTGGAGCGGGCGACGAATGCTCGGCCCGGCGACGTACGCAGCGATATCTTCTTTCTCGGCTGCGTGCTTTACGAGATGCTGACCGGCCGCCCGCCGCTGCCGCGCGACAAGGACAAGAACGCCCGCATGCTGAAGCAGCGCTACGACAGCATCCCGCCGATTGCACCGCAGGAAGTGCAAAACCATCCGGGAGTGCTGCGCGTGGTGCAAACCATGCTGGCGCTGAATCCCGCCGAGCGCTACCAGACGCCCGCGCAGCTCGTGGAAGCCATTCGCGAGGTACGGCGCGAGATCGCCGGCAAGGCTGCCGCCGACCGTGCCGCCGCCGGGCCGCGCGTGCTCTTCGTGGTCGAGGGCAACCAGAAGCTGCAAGACGCCATTCGCGACAAGTTCAAGGAAATGGGCTACCGGGTGCTGCTCTCGGCCGAGCCGAGCCGGGCGCAAGCGCGGTTCCAGCAGCAGCCGTTCGACGCCCTGCTGGTCGATGCCGGCAGCACCGGCGAAGAAGGGCTGCGCGTCTTCCGCGTCATCATTGAGGAAGCCTATCAGCGCCGCCAACCCTGCGCCGGCGTGCTGCTGCTCAACCCGGAACAGGCCGACTGGACGGAACGGCTCTTCATGCGCCCGCGCATGGCCGTCCTCGTTCGCCCGGTGACGATGCGGCAGCTGTACACCAAGGTGACGGAGTTGGTGGATGAAGAGGCGTAACGAACGGGCGAGCGGCGGGCGTCAGCCCGCTGTTGGAA
>JAEUIF010000118.1 GCA_016795185.1 Planctomycetia bacterium
CGAACAGGCGCGCGTACAACTCCATGGGACTCGTGATCGACGGCACCGGAATGCCGTCCTCGTTCTTGCTGAGCGAACAGGTTAGGGTGCCGTACAGCGGGCGCGTGTACGAACCCAGCACGAGCGCGGGGAAACGGGTATCCCGACCGATGTGCTTGGCCGCGACCTGATCCGCGGTCACGCCATACGCCTGGGCCTTGGACGGGTCCGGATCGCGGTAGGAACAGGCGTAGAAGATCTCCATCACCGTGCTATGGCCGTCGCCGCGGGCCCGAATGTTCTCCAGGCCACCGAGGATGCTGAAGTGCTTTCGGTGCTTCTGCATCGGCTCAAAGGCATCGGACGAAACATAATCGAACCCAGCTTTCTTCGGGAACCAGGTTTCCGGCCAGACGCCGAAGGTGTGCTCGGTGAAGGCCAGACGGGTCGGGATCGGCTTCGGACCGTTGGCCGGGGTGTCGCTGCCCCAGGCCTTGTCGCTGGAGCGGCAGAACTCGAATAGCGGCAGCGGCAGCGTGCCCAGCGCTGTTTGCATAAAACGACGGCGATCCAGATTGAGACGAAACATCGAATTCTCCTTGGAGTGGTAAGCGTTCAATTCGACACCTTGCCGCGGCGCGCAACGCGAAAGCCAAGATCATTGGTCGAAAGCTCAGGGCGATCGCCGCGGCGAAGGAACTTCTGGTTCTGCGGTTCGCGGATGCCGCCCGAGATGGTCCAACCCCCGCCGCGCTGGACCCGATATTCCGTGTCGAGCAGCGGGGTCTTGGCGAACTTGCCCGTGACGGTGGTCAATTCGGGCCGGTGGATCGCATCGAAGACGGGATTCCTGAGAATGTTGATCTCTTTCTTGAGAGTCCAATCCTTGCCTTTCTTGCTGCCGTTGGTATCCCAGCTCTCTCGACTGCCGGCATACTGCAAGACGGAAACACTGACATAGTGGTCCGCGCACCATTCCCAGACGTTGCCGACCATGTCGTGTGTGCCAAATCCGTGGGCCGGCAGGCTGCCGCACGGCAGGATTTCCCCCCCCGACGACAGGTTGTAGGTGCCGTCAGGAACGTTATCCAAAAGGGCGCCAACCACAAACCCGTCGGGTCGGGCAGGCTTCTTGTTGAAGCCCGGCGGTTTGCCGCCCAGGGCAGCCGCTTCCCATTCGACTTCGGTGGGCAGGCGAAACCCCGACTTACCGACGTCAATGGTCCAGCGTTGGAGATCGACGGCCTGGGGGAGATTAACCTTCTCGTTGAGCAGCGCGCAGTAGACCATGGCACCGTGCCAGGTCACTTCCGTGGCGGGGTATTTGCCCAGGTTGTCCCGAACGCTGAGCGTTGTTCCCTTGGCCGCGATGGGGCAAAACGTGCTCCGAAGATCGAGCACGACCTGGTCGCCGTACAGCACTCCGGCCTTGTCGATCCGGAGGCGCTGCTTCTGCAAACCCCAGTTCAGGATGGAGCACAATGCATCATTGCTGACCTCGGTCTTGCCAATGCCGTAGGCATCGAGATCGTAGAAGTTGTGGACAGCGGGTTGGTCCTCGGCATTGCCGCCCGCGGTGCCGGAGAGGACTCGCGTGCCAATGTCGTACCGACCCGCCGGGACTTGGACCAGGGCAGGTATATCGGCCGCGCAGGCGATGGAACCAAGACCCAGGAGCAGCAGCAGGATCGTGACAACCGACTTCATGATCGACTCCTCACTACGGCCTGACGAAGGCCTCGTTGCGAACGATGTCCAGAATGAGCCCCTTCAGGGTGTAGCCGTGCTGGGGTATCCGCCTCGCGATCGCCTCGACCGTGGCGCGGTCGGAATACTCGAGCCGCCGGCCGAGTGCATAGGTCAGGAACTTCTCGGTGATGCACCGGCAGAAGTCGTCTTTGCGGGCCAGCAGAGCCTGTTTCAACTCACGCGGCCCTTTGAAGGACTTGCCGTCGCGGAGTTCGCCACTGGCATCAATCGGCAACTTGTTTTCGTCCCGGTCACGCCAGGCACCGATCGGGTCAAAGTTTTCCAGACCGAAGCCGATGGAGTCGATCTTGCGATGGCAGGAGTAGCAGGCCGGAATCTGCCGATGCACTTCGAACCGTTCGCGCAAACTCGTCGGCTTGCTGCCCTTTTTGAGAGCGATGCCAGAGGTGTCGATATTCGCCGGCGGCGGGGGCGGCGGATCGGCGAGCAGGTTCTCCAGGATCCAGGTCGCCCGCGTGATCGGCTTGGTGGCTATGCCGTCGGAAAGGATCTTCATCAACGCGGCCTGAGTGATCAGCCCGCCGCGGGGGCTGTCCTTGGGCAGCTGGACCTTGCGGAACTGGTCGCCCGTGATGCCGGGGATGCCGTAATGCTTGGCCAGCCGCGCGTTGAGCATGGTCCAGTCACTGTCGAGGAAGTTGAGGACGCTGAGGTCGTTCCGCAGGATTTCGCGGAAGAAGGCCCGGGTCTCCTCGAGCATGGAGACTCGCAGATGGGCGCTCCACGTCGGAAACTGCTTGGGATCGATGGCAACCTCGTCGATCCGCCGCAGGGCGAGCCACTGGCCGGTCAGGTTCTGAACCAGAGCCTCGCTCTTGGCATCGGCAAGCATGCGAAGCACCTGCCGCTCCAGTTCCGCTGGCTGGGTAAGCTTCCCCGCCTTGGCGGCGTTGAGCAGATCGTCATCCGGAGTGCTGGACCAGAGGAAGTAGGACAGGCGGCTGGCCAGCTCGAAGTCGTTTAATCGAGGCTGCTTCTCATCGCTCCTCTTCTCGACCAGATAGATGAAGCTCGGGCTGATCAGCATTTGCGTGAGCACCAGCTGCACGGCCTTCAGGTGATCGGCCCCTTCCTTGCGTTTGGTCGTGTACAGGTCTTCCAGCGGTTTGAGGTCTTCGGGAATGATCGGGCGCCTGTAGATTCTGGCACCAAACGTCTCGACGAGCCGCCGCAGGTCGACGACGGTGCCGTCGGTGCTGCCCTGGGGCATGTAGCGCACGAAGGCAGGGGACGGCCACACGTCGTATACCGGCCCGGTGATATGCACGTAGTCGACCAGCAGATCGCCGTTGCCGGCAGGTGCCAGCACGAAGTTACGGGCGGCGCGCTCGCGAACGTCCCTGGGCGAAAAAGTGATGTCGAAGGAAATGAGTTCGCCGTCGGAATACTCGTCCGCGAAGATGTCGAACCCCTGCAAGAGCACCAGATTGTCGCCCTTTTCCAGCAGTTCCAGGCGGCTGGGTTCACCCGCCGATTGCGGCCAGGAAGCGACCTTCGCACTGATCCGGTATGTGCCGGGTGAAGTGAGCTTGACCGGAATCATCATGTTGTTGGCGCTCTTGCCGCGCAGCCGGCGAAACTGGTTGTGTGTCGGACCAGTCAACAGCGGACCATTGGTCGAGCGACCGTCCAGCTCGGCTTCGACGTGGACCTGCATTTTTTTCGGCGGTGGGTCGGACGAGAAGCAGCGACTCACCACGAACTCGGCCGCCATCAGGTAGCGCTGCAAGAGCGTCGCGGAGAGGGTCAGGGACTGGCCGATGTTGTCGAAGCCGCGATCGGTTTCGTCTTCGGGAAAGGAATCGGCCACGCGCATCTCGACGCCGAACAGATCGCGGATGGTGTTGTTGTACTCGGTGCGATTGAGCCGGCGGAGCACGACCTTGCCGGCCCCTTCCTTGGAGCTGGCGATCGCCTGTTGCTGGGCCGCCCGAATCCAGGAAAGGAGCATGTCCACTTCGTCCGCCGTGGGCCGCTCCTTTTCTTTCCTGGGCGGCATGGAGTTCTGCCCCACCTGGTCCATGACGTCGATCCAGAGGTCGGCGTCGCGGCTGGTGGTTCCGAACAATGCCTTGAGCGTATCGACCCGGACGCCGGCCTCCTGCTCCTTCGGTCCGTGACAGCGCACGCAGTACTTTTCGAGCAGCGGGCGCACCTTTCGGGCATGATCCTCTTCCACTCGAACGGGTGCATCGGCAGCCTGGCTGGGCGCTGGGGTCGTGAGCAGCGCCAGCACACCGAACATCAGGCTTCGGGACAACCACCCAAACATCTGCCACCTTCCTTCCCTGACCGGGACGGCGTTCCGCCTCCTCACCCCGGTGCTGGATCAACGGCACCCGTCTCAGGCACAGATTTCGCCGATGTCGTTGCTGCCCATCCCGTGCTTCTTGACGTCGATGCCGAGTTGTTGCAGCAGGGTCAGATGCAGATCGCCGATGGGCCGTCCCCGGTATTCAGCGCTCAGCTTGCGGTTCATCTCGCCGTTGACCGGGAAGGGGGAGAAGACATGGTGGTAGCCGGTGCGAATCTTGCCACCCAGGGAGCCGACCGACAGCAGCGGGACGGAGCGATGGTGGTGGCCCAGCATGCGGTGGGCGCTGCCGTAAACCAGGCAGGAATTGTCGAGCACGGTGCTGTCGCCTTCCTTCATCGTCGCCAGCTGGGCGATGAAGTCGGCGAAGATGGTCGCCTCGAGCTTGTTGATTTCGACGAAATCGCGATGATTGGCTGGCATGGTCTTGAGGTCCGCGAACTCCTCGTTGCCGCAGTGCGAACCGCCGTGATGGCTGTTATGTCCCGGCAGGCGGTCATCGTGAGCGTAGTAAGTGAAAACTCGAGTCGAATCGGTCTGGAGCGCCAGAGCGATCAGCGACAGATTCAACCGCCGAAGGCCCTCGGGACCGCCAATCTTGTGCTGGGGCATCTTGGCCTGCGGCTTGGGCTTGTTCATCCACGACTCCAGCCGCTGGAGGTCTTTCTCGACCGCGCGGACGGCGGTGAGGTACTCGTCGAGCTTGCGCTGGTCGGCCGCGCCGAGTTGCTGATGAACCCGTTTCGCATCGACGAGCACGGCATCGAGCATCCGTTTCTCGTCCTTGAGATGCTGGAGGCGGGCGTCGATGATCTGCCGTGGGTCCTGCACAAAGAGCATTTCGTAAAGGTCCTGCGGCTTCGAGAGGGTTGGCTGCGAGACGCTGTCCGCGCTCCAGGAGATGCGCATACTGCTGCTGGTCGCCAGATTGATGGCCGGAAAGCGGGTGGCCTGCCCGATCGGACTGTTGGCGACCACCTGGTCAATCGAGATCGTGTTGCGGAAGTTGAACCCAGGGGTGGCGGCCACATCCGTCCCGGTCAGGAAGCCGGCGTAGTTGTGGGCCGAGTTGGGGTCATCCAGGCCAGTGTAGTAGTTCAGCCGACTACGGAACGGCTCCAGCGCGGCCAGCGAGTAGGGCAGCGTGAAGTTCTTCCCCGCCTGGGCTGGCTGGAAGTGAGTCATGTACATCCCGTTCGGGACATGCACAAACCCGAGGCGTCGGGGCAGGTCGCCCGCTGCTCCCGTCTTCGGACTGTCGGCCATGGCTTCCAGCCAGGGGAGGCTCAGTCCAATTCCCGCAGCGGCACGCAAGAAAGTGCGGCGATGCATCATCAGAATCTCCTTCGAGATGGTGAGGTTACGGCGGGGGGCAGTGCAGGTTTTCAGGCCAGGATTTCCGGCATGGGTACGCCCTTTCCGGGTGTGCTGTCAGCGTACTTCGGGCTATTGATCCCCATTCCGTGGAACAGGGTCTGGGCAACATCGGCCAGGCCGTGCTGGCCGAACTCGTAGCCATGGCAGCTGCCGTGCTGGAAGCGCGACTTCATGCCAAACGTTAGCAGCGGCAGGCGGATCGCCTGGTGGACGTTCGCGTTCTCGCACGAACTGCCGTAAAGCACCAGGGTATGATCCAGCAAACAACTGCCGTCGCGTTCCTTGGTGGCGCGGAGTTCGCGCAGGAGATCGGCCAGCGCCTCGTTGCGCAGGATGTCCTGGAGCGCGAGTTCCTCCATCTGCACCTTGTTGCCCTGGTGATGCGTATAGGTGTGATACCCCACGCGCTGCCCCTCGGAGTTGATGAAACTCTGGTTGGCAAAGGCATAGCTGATCACCCGCGTCTGATCCGTCTGGAAAGCGGCGCGAATCAGCGAGGTGAAAAGATTGAGTGTTTTGCGGGGCGAAGGCATGTCTGCCTCGGCCTCGGGCTTCTTGACGTCGGTCTTCGGCAACGGGGCGTTCATCCAGTAGCGGTCCTTGGCGATTTGTTCTTCCAGGCTGCGGATCGACACCAGGTATTCATCCAGTTTGTTGCGGTCCTCGGCGTTGAGCTTCTGACCCAGTGACTTGACCCGTTCATTGAGCACGTCGAGCATGCTCTGCTTTCGCGCCAGCCGCTCCGTGATGACGGCAGCGCCCACCTTCTCGGCAACGAACAGCTTCTGATAGAGCGCCACGGGGCTGGGGATGACCGGGATCGGCGTGTGGTTGAGGGAGTAGGAGAGGTTGGAATGGTCCTGCATTGCGGCCGCGGCGCAGGTCAACGAGCTGAACCGAGTCTTGGGGCCGAATTCGTCCGAGGCCGCGACCACCTGGTCAATGGAACCCTTGGCCCGGTGGGCTACTGTTCCGAAATCATGCGCCATGCCATGGCCATTCGTGCCGCTGGTGATCCCGCGAACCAGGGAGACGCCGCGAAACACGGTCATCTGGTCGCGAACCTCGGCAAACGGCTTGAGCGAGCGGCTCATCGTCCAGTTGGGTCCGCTATCGACGGGATGCCAGTCCTGATAGGTCACGCCATAGGCGAAGTGGACCATGAGAAAGCGCTTCGGTATGGCCGCGGCCTTCTTTTCCTCGGCGGCCGGCAGCAGCGACGGCAGGAACGGCAGCGCCAGGACCGAGGCGCCTTCCCTGAGCATGGCCCGGCGCGTGATGGGATGGATGAACATGGTCGAAATTCCTCGTCTGCTGAGTGGGGAAGCGCGGAGTGACGGAGTTACTTGGTCAGGAACGCCTCGCTGGCCACCAGGGCCTGAATCGCGGGTTTGATCTTGTAGCCTTCTCTGGTCATGACGCCCTGAAGCTGGTCAATGGTGGGCTGATCGGCGATGTCCGTGGCTCGGCCCAGGGCGTAGGTCAGGAGATTGCGCAAGAAGTTCCTGGCGACCGCTTCGCGCTGCCGCAGGATGATCTGGCGCACTTCCTGTGGAGTCTGGAACTTCTCACCCGAATACAAGGTGCCGCTGGCCTCCACCGGACCGACATCGACCCACTTGTAGACGCTGCGCTTCACGCCGGCGACGCCCTTGGCGACTTCGCGGTAATCCTGTTCCATCGTGCGCCATCGGCCAATCGCGTCGTAGTTCTCGAACGCCAGGCCATAGGAATCGATCTTCTGATGACAGGCGGCACAGGCGGGGATGCGACGATGCTCCTCCAGCAACTGCCGGATCGTCATCTTGCTGATGTCGCGGGCGCCTTGGTCTTCGAGCGGTTTGACATTGGGCGGCGGGGGCGGCGGGGTGGCGCCGAGGATCGCCTTCATGATCCAGCCGCCGCGGACGACTGGCGTCGTGCGGGTGCCGTTGGAGGTCATCGTCAGGATGCTGCCCTGCGTGATGATGCCGCCGCGCTGGCGCCGCTGCTCGGGAGTGAGCTTGACCTTGCGCAATTCCGGGCCGGTCACGCCGTCGATGCCGTAGAATTGCGCCAGTCGCTGGTTGAGGATCATCCAGTCGCTCTCGACGATGTTCAGCAGACTGAGATCCTCGTCAAGGACCGTCCGGATAAACTCGATGGTTTCCCGCTTCAGGAGGTCTTTCATGCCGCCGGAAAACTGGGGGAACCGCTCCGTGGAATCGACGGCTACCTCGTCAAGCCGGCCCAGTTCGAGCCAGGCCGTCGTGAACGAGGCGACGAAGCGCTGGTGACGTGGGTCGTTCAGCAACCGTTCCACCTCGGAACGCAGCACATCGGGTTTGGTGAGTGTGCCGTTGTCCGCCAGAGCGAGCAGGCGGTCGTCGGGCGTTTGGTTCCAGAGGAAGAAGGAGAGTCGGGTCGCCAGCTCGTGCGGGGAGAGTCGCGCAGGCTTCCCATCACTCCGGCGTTCCACCGCCTGGTAGACGAAATCAGGGGAGGAGATCACCAGTGCCACCGCGTCACGCATGCCTGCCATGAACGAGTCCCGTCCGGCAATCTTGAAATTCTTCAGGTATCCCTCGGCCTCGGCAATCGTCACCGGCCGGCGGAGCGCCTTGGACATGAACCGTTGCAGGGCCTGCGCCGCAGCCGTTTTGCTGTACTGGGAGGGCATCCCCCCTGGAAACAACTGATCCATTGCGTTTCGGTAAACGATCGGCCCTTCCACTGTCACCGACCGGATGTAAAGTCCGCGATATACCTCGGAGAGGGTCTTCATAGGACGGGGTTGGCGGCCCACAAGAATCAACTTTTCTGTATTTTCGCCGCTGCTCTGGTTAATCTGCTCCAGGCGGACGGCACGGGTGATGGTCAAGCCGCTCCGGGTGGTTTCCGGGGAAAGGTAAAGGGACGGAATGATGATCCTCTCCGGCTGCTGTACATCCCCTTCCACGGTGCTTGTGAACAGAATATTCGGATCGGGCTGCTGCTTGCCGATCTCGGAATTGCGTGGAAAGACCACGGCCAAGGCGTTCACGTCCTTGTCCCACGGAGTGGGAGACGTCGATCCGGCTTCGATCGTGATGCGGTAATAGCCAGCGACGGGCACCTTCGTGGGGAACGTCAGTCCGGCGTACTGGCGCCCCCGGCCTAGCGGCATGTAGATGGTGGCGCCGCTCTCCTGCTTCTCCCAGGGCAGATGATTTTTCATCAACCAGGCGTACTGGTCGAGCATTTCCCGGGTCGGCGGCGTCGGCTTCTTGAGGCCGGCCGCCTGACCCTCCAATCCGCCCTTGATCTTGCTCAGGGCTTCATACCTCTCCAGCTGCGACTTATAAAACGACACTGGTTCGCGCGGCATGTCGCCATAAGAGAATCCTGGGTAATAACGAAGCGAATCGCCGGGGTATGTTTGCTTCTCGGATTTCGGCATCGCGTCAGGCAGCGCCTGACTCACGATCTCTTGGGCAATCTCCAGGTACCGATCGAGCTGGTAATCCGACATGAATAGCGCGGACCCTACCGTGTCGAACCGCTGGTACAGTCCATCGTCGGGAAATCGGGTACCGATATTGGGCCGGAAGCCAAACAGCTCCTCGATGCTGTTTTCGTACTCGCGCTTGTTCAACCGCCGCAGCACGGGCTTGTTCGATCCGGCGAAGACCTTGGCCGCCTCGGCCAGGTCCTTGTTGACCCGTTCCACGAACGCCTGGGTTTGCGCGGCTGCGGCCCGTGGCTTTCCCCTGGGGGGCATCGTCCCTTCGGTAATTACATCGAGGACGTTCTGCCACAACTGGGCCGTGTCCTTGGTGGCGATGTCGCCGCTGAGCAAACCGTCGAGCTGAGTATTGCCCTTGTTCTTCCCCTGGAAGTGGCAATCGGCGCAGTATGTGGTAAGAAACGGCTCAACCTTTGTTTTGAACTCGAGTATCCGGGTCGCCTCCTCCGCCGCCGGCAGACGATTGGGCGGCTGTGTGGGCATGCAAACTGCCAGGACAACCAGCCCGAACATGGACAGTATCGATGTCGCCAGGGTACGGCGATGGTGCGGCATATTGCTTTTCCGTTGCCAGGAACAAGGATGGCGCGATTTCGGAAGGATCAAGCAAACAGTTCCTTGATCACGTGCCCGTTGATGAACGGAGGCCCAGCATGGCCAGCGAACCAGTCTGGAGAAGTTGGCGATGGTTCAGTTTCATGACGCTGTCTCTCCACCTGCCTTAGCCATTCGGGCATTCCCCCCGAGGGTTACGCCTTCGGCGAAACCCTGTTCTGGGGTCGCATACCCCTGCCTTGCGCAAAACGTAACAAGATTCTCAAAAAAGTTAATCGCCTGGGAATCTGGTTACGCCAGAGGCTCGACCGAGACATGTCTTGGGAAAGGACCAGTCCCTGGTCACCGGAGAGCACACGAATGACACACCATGTTGCGGGATGGGCCGTACTGCTAGGCTTCATGGCTGGGGTGGCTTTGCCAGCCGAGTCGGTCCGGAATGATTGGCAGGGCGATCCCCTGCCGCCGGGAGTCCTCGCCCGGCTGGGAAGCGAACGGCTGGCACATCAGTTGCCTGTCGCCGCGCTGGCCTATTCCCCGGACGGGCGATGGCTGGTATCGCTCGGCAGCGACGGCCAGCTGTCGCTCTGGGATGCGAATTCCGGGAAGAACCTGTGGCATAACAAGGACCTGGCAAAGGCGGGCGTTCGCGAAAGCCTGACATCCCAGTTTGGGGGAGCCAATGCCCTGCGTTGTTCCGTTCGGTTTTCCCCCGACGGTTCCAGGCTCGTCGTCGCCGGCGTCGATACTCGGCTATCCATTATTCATTCCGTTCACGGCAGCCACGACCGTTCACTGCCGAACTGGGGTGGCGCCCTGGCGTTTGCCGGGAATGGCAAGGACCTTGTCGCTCTGGCCAGCGCCAAGAAGCTGACTCGCCGCCAGCTCAGCGATGGCAAGGAAACCGTGAGCGTGCTCCTGGACCGCGCATCAACACAACTCACTCCCATGGACCTTGCCCCGAACGGGCAGCGACTCGCTGTTCAGGAGGACGGGAAGGTCCGTGTCCTCGATGCCGAGACCGGGAAGAAGGTGAATGAACTGGGAGATAAGGAGGCCCGGCGACTGGATGGTACGGTCGGGATCGTCAAATTTTCCCCCGACGGGACCATACTTGCCGTGGGCAGCCCCAGGCAGATTCGCCTCTGGGATGTGGCGACCAGCATGGCGCGCCTCACGCTGCCCCTGCCCGGCTACGGGGCGGTGCGACTGGCCTTTTCGCCCGACGGGAGCGTGCTGGCGGTTTCCGAACCCGACCGGCAGCGTGTCGGGCTGTGGAGCATTGCCGAGGGCAAGCTCCTGCGCGCGATCGAGTCGTTGGCGAACCAGCCCACCGCCCTGTGCTTTTCGCCCGATGGCAAGGTGATCGCCATCGGAACGGGTCTGCGCATCGAACGCTACGAGGTGGAAACGGGGAAGTCCCTTGAGGAACGGCGCGGACATGGAGCAGCCATCACTTCCCTGGCGGTTTCGCCCGATGGCCGCCTGGTCGCATCGGGAGATGCCCACGGCGAAGTCTACCTGTGGGAAAGCGCGACGGGTCGGCCGTTGCACGTCCTGGCGGCGGGGCGCGGCGCCGTCAGGGCTCTCGCGTTCACTCCCGATTCTCGCCAACTGGCGACCGTCGGCAGCCTGGCGTCTCCTTCGCCGGTGGGCGTGATGGTTGCCAATCCCCGCGTTTCGTTGGCGGCGCTGCGCCTCTGGGATATTGGCAGCGGCCAGGAGTTGCACTGTTTCAGTGATCGGGCCAAGCCGGGCACGGCCCTATCGTTCTCGCCGGATGGCCGGTTCCTTGCCGGTTCGGGCTCCAACAGCAGCGCGACGGTCTGGAGCGTCGCCGAGAGAAAGGAAGTCTGTCGGGTTGCCGAGAACAGCAAGGTCATCAAGGCACTCCAGTTCCTTCCGGGAGGCAAGCGCTTGCTGGTCGGTGATGATGTTGGAGACAAAGTCTACGCACTCGATACCGGCGAGGAAATCGCGAGTCGGGCCGATCGCGCGTCGCTCGGCGTCTTCAACCCAGGCGGCCAGCTGGTGGTCGGACGCTCCACCGTCGGCGGCCCATTCGCGCTGCGCGACCGCGCCACGGGTACGCTCGTCCGCGTCACCGGCGGCACCAGGGACAAGGTCAACCTGGCGACGACCGTCTTTTCGCCCGATGGGCACTTCCTGGCCGTCGCATCCACCGACCGGCACATCACCCTTTGGGAGACTGCATCCGGCAAGGAAGCATTCCGCTGGCGACCCGACGGCGTCAATGCGCTGCTCGTGTTCCTTCCGGACGGCAAGGCCATGGTCGCCGGCGGCGCGGACGGATGCCCGCTGATCTGGGACCTGGCCCCCCGACGTTCACAGCCTGATGCAATAGTTCCCGAGATGGAGAATCTCTGGGTGGGGTTGCTGGCGGATGATGCGCGGACCGCGTATCAGGCGGCGTGGACGCTGGCCGCGCGCCGCGATGTTGCCGTTCGCTTTCTGCGCGACCATATGCGGCCAGCCGAGCCATCCTCGCTTTCCAATGCCGACCTCGACAAGCTAGTGCTGGCCCTGGATTCCGATCGCTTTGCCGAACGGGACCAGGCCTTCCGGACGCTGCGCGATGAGGGGCAGGCACTCATGCCGTACCTTAGCCAGGCTCTGGAGAAAGCGACCAGCGTGGAAGTGAGCCGGAGTCTCGAACGATTACTGGTGGAAATGGAGCAAGTGATTCTCAAGCCAACCGCGCTGCGCACCGTCCGCGCCGTTCGCATCCTGGAGCAGGTGGGTTCGGCCGAGGCCGTTGAAGTCCTTCGGGCAATTGCGACAGGCGATCCCCGCGCTGCCGAAACGCTCGAAGCGCTTGCAGCCCTGGAACGACTGCCAAGGGCGCCCAGGCAGCGCGACTGAGCAAATGTTTTTGTCAGGAGCATACCATGAACTCAACCTTACTGTGCGTGCTGCTGGGCGCGAGTGCGGGCATCGGCGCCGACCCGACGAAGCCAGCGCCCAGGCCCAATATCGTCCTCATCATGGCGGATGACCTGGGCTTCTCCGATATCGGCTGCTACGGGTCGGAAATGGCCACGCCCAACCTGGACAAGCTGGCGAAGGAAGGTCTGCGTTTCAGCCAGTTCTACAATGCGGGCCGTTGTTGTCCGACGCGGGCGGCCCTGCTCACGGGCCTCTATGCGCACCAGGCCGGCGTGGGCCACATGCTCAGCAACCGCGGCACTCCCGCGTATCAGGGCAATCTGAAAGACAGCTGCGTGACCATCGCCGAGGTCCTCAAGCAGGCGGGCTACACCACGCTGATGAGCGGCAAATGGCACGTCGCCAATCGCCAGGACACCTGGCCGAACCAGCGCGGTTTTGACCGCTACTACGGCACCCCTTCGGGCGGCGGCGTTTACTTCAAGGACAATTTTGTCACGCGCTCGGGCGTGTTCTTCACCCTGGATGGCAAGAAAGTCGAGATACCGGCCGACTGGTACGTCACGGATGCGCTGACGGACCAGGCGATCCAGTTCTTGGACGAGGCCAGCAAACGCGACCAGCCCTTCTTCCTCTACCTGGCCCACCTGGCGCCGCACTGGCCGCTTCAGGCGAAGAAACGCGACATCGACAGGTATCGCGGGCGCTACGACGTCGGCTGGGATATAATCCGTGCCCGGCGTCATGCCCGGCTGGTCGAGGAGGGCCTGGTCGATCCCGCCTGGAAGCTCTCCGACCGTCCCGACGAAGCTCCCGCCTGGAACACGCTCTCGGCGGAGAAACGCGCCGACCTTTCCCTGCGCATGGCTGTCTATGCCGCACAGATCGACTGCATCGACCAGAATGTGGGCCGGCTCGTTGACTCACTCAAGAAGGCCGCCCGCTTTGAGAACACGCTGATCGTCTTCCTCTCAGACAACGGCTCCTCGGCCGAAGAGGTTGCCCAGAAGGGCATCGACGGCCGGGGCGTGGATGACCCGGGTTCGTATTTCAGCGCGGGGCTGCCCTGGGCCAACGCCGCCAACACACCGTTCCGGAAGTACAAGATGTGGACCCACGAGGGCGGCATCGCCACGCCGCTGATCGTATCCTGGCCCGCCGGCATCCCGAAACCAGGACGGATCGTCCGCGCGCCAGGACACGTCATTGACCTCATGCCGACATTCCTCGACCTGGCCCGGGCAACCTACTCGCAGACTGCGCGCGGCGTGGATGTCTTGCCGCTCGCAGGTGTGAGCCTTCGGCCCGCGCTTGCAGGGGAGCCGATCCGCCGAACGGCTCCGCTGTTCTGGGAGCACGAGGGCAATCGAGCCATCCGGCAAGGGAAGTGGAAACTGGTTGCGCCGCACAAGGGCGCATGGGAACTGTACGACCTGGAAGCGGATCGGACCGAGCGGCACAACCTGGCGGCCAAACACCCTGAGCAGGTCAGGGAGTTGACCGCCCTCTACGAGCAATGGGCCAGGAATTCCGGGGTGCTGCCCTGGGATGAAGTGGTGAAGAAGTCGGGGAAGTAGGCGCAACCGAGGTGTAAGCGATGCGAGTCCACGGGTGGCACTGGCTCCTTCCGATCCTGGCGCTGGCGGCGGCCGGCTCGGCGTACAGCGCCGAGCCGGCGCGGCGGCCCAATATCGTCTTTATCCTGGCGGATGATCTTGGCATCAACGACCTGGGCTGCTACGGCCGCCATGACCACCGGACGCCGAATCTCGACCGACTGGCCCGCGCGGGCGTCCGCTTCACCACGGCCTATTGCGCGCAGCCCGTCTGTTCTCCCACTCGCGCGGCCATCTTGACTGGCAAGTCACCCGCCCGGCTCCACCTGACGACGTTCCTACAGGGCCGTCCCGATTGTGCTTCTCAAAAGCTGTTGGAACCCAAGTTTCGTCTCCAGCTGCCGCCAGGGGAGAAAACGGTGGCGGATTGTCTGAAAGAGGCGGGCTACGCCACCGCCTGCGTGGGCAAGTGGCACCTGGGCGGCAAGCCAACCAACCAGGGATTTGACGTTTACCATCCCGGCCGGGCCAATACCCAGCCGTCCGACCAGGAAGGCGGCAAGGGGGAGCACGGACTCACGGAGGCGGCAATCCAGTTCATGGCGGCCAATCGCGACCGGCCTTTCTTCCTCTATCTCGCTCATCACAACCCGCACATCCCCTACACGGCCGCGGCAGCACGGGTGAAAGACAACAGCAAGGCGTTCGAGCCGACCTATGCGGCGGTCATCGAGACGCTCGACGACACGGTTGGGCGGTTGCTCGCGAAGCTGGACGATCTGAAGCTGGCGGAACAGACGCTGGTGATTTTCACCAGCGACAACGGCGGACTGCACGTCCCCGAACTGGCGCACCAGAAGGTCACGCACAACACACCCTTCCGTGCCGGCAAGGGTTTTCTCTACGAAGGCGGGACGCGCATTCCGCTCATCGTCCGCTGGCCGGGCCGGGCACCCGCAGGCAAGGAAATCGCTGCCCCCGTGATTTCCACCGACTGGTTGCCGACCCTGGTCGAAATCGCCGGCGCGAAGTTGCCTGCGGGCATCGACGGCACCAGTCTGGCCGGACTACTTTCGGGCAAGGACGGTCCAGGTGAGCGTCCCTTGTTCTGGCACTTCCCCCACTACGCCAACCAGGGAGGGCGTCCCGCAGGCGCGATCCGCCAGGGCGAGTGGAAATTGATCGAACACTACGAGAACGGCACGGTCGAGTTATTCAATCTGGCCAGCGATCGGGGCGAGACCACCGACTTGTCACGCCAGGAACCCGACCGGGTCAAGAACCTGCGGGATCGGCTCACCCGCTGGCGCACGGAAGTCGGCGCTCAAACCAACGAGGTCAATCCCAAGTTCGACCCTGCCTTGCACCGGCCGCTTTATGAGGACATCGACCCCTCCCGCTACAACCCCGTGACGGCGTCCGCTGACGAATTCCAACGAATGCTCAAGTGGCGCAAGCAGATGGACGCGGTCGTGCCCCGCCTGAAATCTCCTTGATTCGTCCACGGCGAAAAAGATACCAGATTCTTGTTACGCTTCCAACTCGGCGTGGTCATGCCCATCTGAAGTAGGGACGTGGCGAGCAAACCATGAATGACTCGCCCATGCCGCGTGCATGAAGTGAGCTACCCCTACCCCCCAAGGGTCTCGCTTCACCATCGGTGGGGGCGCCAGAGTTTCTGGCGCCCCTCCTTTTCGACACGGATAGCCGGAAATCACACCTCTGTCGTGGGAGGCTCCTCGTGCTGAAGCATCGTGTTGCCATTCGCTGTTGTGGCCTGTGGGGTCTATTCGCGCTTGTCGGCAGCCTGTCCGTCAGCGACGGGTTCAGTCAGACCGGGCAAAAAACCAATGCCAAGCAGGCCCCCAAGAAGACCGTGATCGACTGGGCGGCGGAGGAAGCCAAGGCCGCCGCCCAGCTCCTGACGCGTCTCCAGGCGGACTTTGTCAAGGAAGACATCAACGGCAACAAGCACCTGGAGAAAAGCGAGTTGCTCGCCTGGCTCGGTCTAGCGCGCGGCCCGGAGTTGCTCCAGAAGTTCGACAAGGATGGCGACGGCAAGCTCAGCAAGGAGGAATTCGCGGAATGGGCTGCCGGCTACGCGGCAGCCGCCGCCAAAGAGTACGTGGAGGATCTGCGTGAGGCGGAAGCGGAACTGGAACGATTGCAGCAGGCCTATGCGAAGGCCGCCGCCCAGGCCAAACAGCAACAACAGCAGGCCCTGTCTCAGCAGCGAAACCGCGTCAATCAGCTGCGCAATGGTCCGATCGACAACCGGATGCGCAATCGGATGCGTCAACGTTGATCCATAACGGAAATGTCCAACCGGGAACTACCGATGAGACACACCTGGAATGCTGCCACGCATGCTGCCACCTTCTTGATCATGACTCTCGCCTGCGCCGGTGGCCGCGCGGAGGAGTTGCAACCGTTCCTCGAGGCGAAACAGGTCAAGAACCTCAAGCTCACGCTCAACAAGGCAGGCAGGCCGGACACCGTCAAGTGCAGCGACGTCACCGATGAGGTACTGGAACGCATCGGCCGCGAGACGACCATCACCTCGCTTGAGGTCGGTGGTACCTTTACCGACAAGGGCGTCGCTCACCTGGCCAACCTGACGAAGCTCAGGAAGCTGATGCTGTTCGGGGCGATCACGTCCGAATGGGGCGTGCCCCTGAAGGGCAAGTTGCCCGAACTCGAAGAACTGACGATGAGCGGCGGCCAGGACGTGGACGGCAAGAAAACCTTCCTGTTTTCCCGGACCTCGGGCGACGCGTTTCGCTACATCGCTGACTTTCCAAACCTGAAGAAGTTCAATCCCGGCACGCATCACGTTTACTACTTCAACAACGAGGCCATCCGCCATCTGGCCACGCCGACCATGGAAGTAATCAAGATGGCCGGCAGCACCGCGGGCGAAAAGAAACTCGACTACAGCCCCCTGGCCCGTTGCGCAGCGCTCAAGGAACTCCAGATCCCCCAGGCCACCGACAATGACTCGCTCGGACAATACCTCCCCAAGCTGACCAATCTCCAGAAGCTCCGCTTGTATGTCTGCACCGATGCGATCATTCCGTCCGTCCTTCAGGTCAAGGGCCTGGAGTACCTCGAAGGCCGCAGCTGCCAGTTCAGTGCCGACAAGATCAAGCAACTGGCCGCCCTGCCTAACCTGAGCAGCATCAACCTCTCCGCGCCGCTGGATCGGGACCAGCTCCTGGCCCTCAAGGAGATCAAGTCGCTCAAGGCTGCCCAGGTGACGGCACGGGATCAGGCATCCATCGATGCGCTCAAGGCTGCCCGGCCCGATCTGAAACTGGTGGCGACGATCAACGCGGGCGAGAAGAAAGCCAAGTGAATTCCTCCGTCAACCATTCCTTTCGACTCAAAAGACAGGAACAAGCCAATGTTTACTCCGATTGATCGCAGGACCTTCATTCGCGGCGCTGGCGGCGTGGCCATTTCGCTGCCCTTCCTGGAAGCGATGCTGCCCCGGGTGCGCGGCGCGGCTGGCAAGCCGCCCGTCCGGCTGGCGTTCATTCACCTGGGCCTCGGCACATCACTCAACGACTGGTACCCGGCGACGGACGGACCGAACTTCAAGTTGACCAAAGCGCTCGAACCGCTGGCGAAGCACCGCAAGCACTTCACCGTCATCACCGGCACTCAGCACATGAACCCCACGTACCAGGGACACGGTACCGGGTTGTACTGGTTGACGGCTCACGATCCGCGCAAGGGCAAGAGCACCATCTCGGTGGACCAGCTGGCCGCGCAGAAGATCGGGATGAAAACGCGCTTCTCCTCCTTGCAGTGGGGCGCCAGCTTTGGCAATACCTGCCTTTCCTGGTCGGCTGAAGGGACGCCGCTGCCGACCGAGAACAGCCCGGTGACCATCTTCGAGCGCCTGTTCACCGAAAAGGGCAAGGGCGATCCGGTGGCGCGCCGGGCCATGCTCCAGCAGGGCAAGAGCATTCTTGACGGGATTGGAGCCAGCGCGAATCACCTTCAAGACCAGCTGGGCAAGGCCGATCGGGAAAAGCTGGCCGAGTACCTCAGTTCGATTCGCGAAGTGGAACGGCGGCTCTTGGTGGCGGAGAGTTACGTCAACTCACCGGTGCCGAAGCCCCTGATCAAGGATAGCGACCTGGGTAAAGGCCGGGATCGCCTGGACGTGATGTACGACTTGCTCGTGGCGGCGTTCCAGACCGACGTCACCCGGATCATCGCCTACGCACCGTTCGACTCC
>JAEUIF010000131.1 GCA_016795185.1 Planctomycetia bacterium
GGAGGATCACCGTGATGACCATCAGGTGAGAGCTCCAGCGGTGCAGATTGCGAATGAAGCGGCCGGTCGGCACCGTGTAGTGGATGTCCTTGATCGACTGGTAGGCCAGTTCGGTCGAGGGCGTGTAATAGATCATCAGCAAAACGCCGGTGACGGCCGCGATCAGGAAGCTGGCCAGGGCGGCCACACCCAGGCCCAGCGTGGTGGTGAAGCGCAGACTGTGCAGGTGGACCCGCGCCGAGTGAATATGCAACAGGAAGTTGCCAAACACCTTTTGCATGCGGGAGCGGTCGGAAGTGGGCTTGCCGGTCCGGAAGATCGATTCCCGCAGGTGGGGCCAGAAGTGCCGCAGGTTGCGCAGGAACGACTCGCGGGCGGTCCGCACCGGCTCTCCGTTGCCCGATGGCTCTGTTGCCGACTTTCCCTGTGTTTCGGGCTGCAGGGTCATCTCGTGGACTCCTCATTACGCCAGCGGATACTTGGTTCCCACCGGCACCGGCTTGGTGACGTTGACGACAATTTGTCCGTCAGGTGCCAGGCTCAGCTCGTACCAGCTAAGCGGCGAAGGGGCCGGCCCCTGGACCACCCGGCCGTTGGCGGCGAAACGGCTGCCGTGGCACGGGCAGGAGAAACCGTCCGGTTGGACCGCCACGATGCAGCCCAGGTGCGTACAGATGGCCGAGACCGCCCAGAAGCCCTCGCTGTCGTGGACGACAAACAGGTTCTGGCCCGGCACGCGGACCGGTTCGCTGCTGACCGGGTAGTCCCCCGGCGAGCCGATCTTGAGCGCGGCCGATTTACCCGGCAGCACCCCCGGCATCGGCATGCGCGCGATGCCCACGGTGGCGAAACCGAGCGTGCCGAGCGTCGTCCAGAAGGCGGCCTCTCCCAGGAAGTCGCGGCGACTATCCTCACCTGCGCCCGGCGTTTCCTTTGGCTCGCTCATTGCCAGTTCTCCGAAAAAGCGAAACGCTCCATGGTGATCGCCCCGGTCGGGCAACGAAAAGCACAGTTCGCACAGCGGATGCACAAGGTCTCGTCCTTGATGATCGCGGAAAACTCCGCCAGGTCGGCGCCCGCGCCATACTGCGCCTCCAGGAGCCGGCCCAGCTCCGGAGCCCCGGCCAGCTGGTCGGCCCCGACCAGCTTGAGGCAGGTGGTCGGGCAGACGTCGACGCAGCCACCGCAGAGGACGCACTTTTCGGCGTCGAAGATCGTGTTGACGCCGCAGTCGAGGCAACGGCTTGCCTCGCACATGGCCCGCTGCTCGTCGTAGCCGCGTTCCACCAGCGCCTTGGGACTGGCCAGGCGCTCGGCGGCGCTCAGCACCGGGATCGGGACGCGCTTCGGCTTCTCGTAGTCTTGCTCGCGGCGATAGCTGTCGATGACCCGGTGGAGCTCGACCGTCTCCGGGCGGACACTATGCCCGGTGAGGTACTCGTGGACCGAGCGGGCTGCCTGCTTGCCGCTAGCGATGGCGTGGATCATCAACTTGGTGCCGTGGGCCAGGTCGCCAGCGACAAAGACGCCGGGAGCGGTGGTGGCCAGGGTGTGCGGATCGACCTGTACGATCCCCGGCGCCTTCAGCTTGATGCCGTTGGCTTCAGGATCGAGGAACGACAAATCGGTTGACTGGCCGACCGAGAGGATGACCGTATCGGCTTCGATCGTAGTGCGGTCGTTCTCGTCGAAGAGCGGGCTGAACTTGCGGTTCTCGTCGAAAACGCGCAGCACGCGCTTGAATTCGACACCGGTGACCTTGCCGTGGTCATCGCGGATGATGCGGGCGGGGCCAAGGCCGTTGTGGCGGATGATGCCTTCCTCGTCCCCCTCGCGTACCTCGACCTCGTCGGCCGGCATCTCGGCCCGGCTTTCGAGGCAACAGAGGTGGACCTGGCCGACGTCCGGCTGGCGGGCCGCCGTGCGGGCAGCATCAATGAAGGCTTGGCGGAGGACGGTGCGCGAGACATCGTAAGCGACGTTGCCACCGCCGACGACGATGACTCTCTTGCCGAGCTGGACTGGTTTCGCCAAGGACACGTCGCGCAGAAAATCGACGCCGCCGAGCACGCCGGGACCATCGACGCCGGGAATGGGGATCTTCCGCGACCGCTTGGCGCCGACGGCGATGACCACCGCGGCATGGTCCTGCCGCAGCTGGTCGAAGGTCACGTCCTTGCCGATCTCGGTCGAGCAGCGAATCTCGACACCCAGCGCCTCGATGACGGCGACCTCGGCCCGGATCAGGTCGCGCGGCAGGCGATACTCCGGCACACCCAGGGCGAGCATCCCCGCTGCGACAGGTTCAGCCTCGAAGATGACCGAGGGAATCCCCATCAAGGCCAGGTCATGACCGCACGCCAGTCCCGCAGGCCCGGCGCCGATGATGGCCACCGGCTTGCCTTCGGGCCGCTTCCAGCTGGGCGATTGCACTGCCCGCAGCAGTCGCTGAAGTTCGTCGAGCGCTTCGCAGACGCCCGAGCCGGCCCGCTCGACCACCTCGTCCTTGAAAGCTGCCACGCCCAACTCCGCCACCAGCTTCTCGGCGCCGTAGCGCTCGCTGGCGAATCGCTTGAGGGCGCGGATGGCGATCGGCTGGTCGTAGTCGCCCCGGCGGCAGGCCGCCTCACAGGGAGCGCCGCAGATGCGCCCGCAGATGCTGGCCAGCGGATTGGGGCCGCGGGCAATCAGATAGGCTTTGCGATAGTCGCCATCGGCAATGGCCCGGACGTAGCCGCGCGCGTCGGTGTGGACCGGGCAGGCATCCTGGCACTTGATCTGTCGCCGCCAGTAGTCGGCCTCGGGCAGTTCGACGTGATAGGCATGTTCGGGGCCTGTCTTGGTTCCGCTCATGAATTCTCTAGCTGGTTGTTTGCGGATTTGCCCTGCACCACTTGGGTTGTTCAAAAAATACGAGCCGTTCGTGGTTTGGCAGTTGGCGCCAAGCCACAAGCGGCTGAGAAAAATCTCATGAGCTAAACCATCTGGCAGTCGTCCGCGTGGCGCTCGTCCACGGTTTTCACAGCCTGCACAAGCAGCATGGCGTGGCGGTTGTGCTCCAAATATGGTTTCATCCAATCGGCGTTGAGCCCGTGGATGGCGTCGATGATGCTGGACAGGTGCAACTCGATCCCACAGGGTCTGCCCAGCGGGACACAGGGTGGCCCGCCCGGTGGCCGCTCGGCACAGCAGCTGCACACGTGCTCGCGGATTTCCGCCAAGTACTCGTTCAGTTTCGCTTCGCTGACCATGGCCCGCCCCCCTTCCAACGATAGGACCGCTTGGCTGTTACACGGCAGCCTCCCGCATTCCGGCGCCCTCGGTCGAGTACGAAGCGGTTTGGTGCGGAGGATTGGGTGGTTTCTCGTCCGCGCAGCGCTCGTCCACGGTTTCCACGGCCTCTACCAGCAATGTTGCCAGATAATCCATCGGGCACGGGCAGATGCTCGTGTGGTTGTGGGCGCAGTGCTCGCAGATGGTGTGGCGGTTGTGTTCCAGGTACGGTGCGATCCAGTCGCTGCGGACTTCGTGGATCGCGTCGATGATCTTCGGCAAGTGCAACTCGATGCCGCAGACCTTGCCCAGCGGGGCACAAGGCGGCCCGCCCGGCGGCCGCTCGACACAGCGGCTGCAAACGTGCTCGCGGATTTCCGCCAGGTACTCGTTCAGTTTCGCTTCGCTGACCATGGCCCGACTCCTTCCATTCAACAGGAAGAACAGCTGTCACAGAGGAGCCTCCCGCATCCAGACTCCCTCCGTCGAGCATGCAAGAACATGGTTCAGAGGGGTCGGGAGCGGGAGGCCGCAAGACGATCAATCACTGGACCTCCTTTCATTTCGCCGCGAACCTGCGGCCCGGAGTCGCCTGTTCACTTCCTGACGGTGACGCGAAAGGCCTTGGCCTCTTCCGTCTTGGGCAGGCGCACCTCCAGGACGCCGTTGCGGTACACCGCTTCCACCTTTTCCGTTGCCACCGGAGCCGGCAGCGTCACGTACCGTTCGTACTTCCGTTCCGTGTACTCGTACTCTTTCTCCTTTTCCTTCTTCTCATGCTTGTGCTCGGCCTTGAGCATGAGCGCGTCGCCGCGAACCTCCACATGAAACTCCTCGGCCTCGAAGCCGGGCGCTTCGGCCCGGATCACCACCTCCTTGTCGGTTTCCTCCATCTCCAGGTTCCAGAAGCGTTCCCTCTCGGGCTCGAACGGAGTCGGCCAGCCTCCGAAGAAGCGGTCGAACAGGGTCTTGAACTCCTCGCGCAGCCGTGCCGGCGGGTAGTTCTCCAACGCCGTCTCTTTCCTCCAGGGTGTCATGAGAAACATGGGCCACCTCCTTACTCCGACTCATCCACAGAACACATCCGCAACCCTTGCGACCCCGGCCGGGTATCCTCGGTTGCTTGCACGCTTGTCTTGTCTGGATGATTAAGCAAGCCGCGTGCCGCGATGCGGCGGACCATTCTGACTGCGCTTAACGCATAATCTGCCAACCACTTGTGCGGTGGGCCGATCAACTGCGATCCCAAACGAATCCCAGACCGGCTGGTGACAAGTTCGTTTCCGCACACCGACATGTGCGGAATAGGTTTCCGCCGCACTGTAGCTGGTGGAGTGAAATCGCGGACAACCGTGAGCTTGATCCAGTCGAGGGCGATCTGTCGTTCCCCGGTAGGGTGGTAGCGGCGGAATGAGTATTGGTTCCAAGCCGGTGACCTGGACCCGCACATTCATGAGCGCGAACCGGGGTGTGACTTGTGAACAATTCTGCCTCACTACCCGGCCTGCCACGCAATCACTGGTTTTTAGCACGGCTCGGTAAGACTGGACAGCCGAGGAGCGAGAACGGCATCCGAGTTGCTTGGTGTGCCGCCGCTGACAAGAGCGGTAAGCCCTGGTGATAGACCATCCGGCTGCTACTTCTCCTGTTCGCCACGCGCAGCCTGCCCTCGGACAGGATCCCGGGCCAGGCGCCCCCGCTGCTCCCGAGTTAAACTGGACCACCACTGCGTCCCCGCAAAATGGACTTTGAGGGTTCGACCATGCCCCGACATGCTGCCACCACCACTCCACGGCATTTGCTTTGGGTGCTGAATGCTCTCCTCCTCTTTCATTTCACCTGGGTGTTCTGTGGCGCCCTGGCTGCCCCGAGCGGCCCTTGGGCCACCGCCGAAGGCGAAACCCTGGCGACGCCGCCCCAGTTCGCGTTCACCTTGCACACGGCTTTCGGCGGCCCTTATCTGAAGTGTCTGCACCTGGCGAGCAATTTTCATTTCTTGACCAACCGGCCGGGACTGCCTGGGGTCCGACTGGAGGCCCGGCTCAAAGACGACCAAGGACAGATCGTGCGGGTGCTGCCGTTTCCCGATCCTGGTGTCAGCGGGGCCAGACACCATCGGGAGAGCCTGCTCGCACGCTGGCTGGCGAACGATCAGCCTCTCGTGCCACCCCCTGGAGAAGCGATCCCGGCACCGAATCAGCCCGTGGCGACGGTCGTCATCTGGGACATCGTCGAACCGCAGCACCTGCGCGCGAAGACGGTCGCGGTCCACTTGGTGCCGCGCGACCGGCCGGTGATGCGTCCTTCCGAGCTGTCGCTGGTCCTGGCCCGCTCGTATGGCCGTTACCTCTGCCGAGAACACGGAGCGGCACGAGTCGAAATAGTGCGGCGCACCCAGGAAGCGCTGCCGCCGCTGATTCTGTTCCGTGAAGACTTGCAGAACGTGCCTTATCCGGAGCTGCTTTCCTCTTTTGGAGATTTCCCGAAGTGAACGGAATTGCTTCGCACTTGGTGTCTGAGTTGGACCAGCAGCCGGCAGCCGGTCACTGGAGCCGCTGCTGGCAGAGCTGGGAGCGATACTGGTTTCAGCCCGCGGCACCCGTGGGCCTGCACAGCATCCGCATGCTGACCGGCGCGCTGCTCCTGGCCTGGCTGCTCTCCTTTGCAGGGTCGTTCCCGGCGTTCTTCGGCCTCCAAGGCTGGTTCGATGCGCAAGGTTACGCGGAGGTCGCGCACCTGGCAGAAGGCACGCCCTTTGACTTCCGCTGGTCGGTGGTGTTTCTGTGCGGCGAAAGCCCCGTGCGGCTTACGCTGGTCTACGGCGTTGGGCTGCTGAGTGTGCTGCTGTTCACACTGGGCGTCTGGACCCGGTTGACGGGCGCGCTGACCTGGATCGTGGTGGTCTCCTTCACGGTTAACCCCGTGCTCGAATACGAAGGTGATGCCCTGCTGGCAATCCTGACCTTCTACCTGATGCTCGGCTATCTGCTGTTCGGGCAGCGGGGGCCAGGCCTGGGCTGGCAGGCTCGACTTCTGGGCGGCACGGACACCTGGCTGCTGGGTGGACACGGGCCAGACCGCCAGCCAAGCCTGGCGGCCAATCTCGCGGTCCGTATGCTGCAAGTGCATCTGGCGGTCTTCGTGGTCACGAGCGGCTTGCACAAGCTGCAATTCGGCGACTGGTGGGCGGGCGTCGCTTTTTGGTATCTGCTCTACCCGCCACTGGAGACAACCCTACCCGAAGCCCGTGGCTATGCCGCTTCCGGGCAACGGTTGCTCTTCGTGCTGAGCCTGGCAGCCTACCTGACCCTCGTCTGGCAGATAGCCTTCCCGATGTTTGCCTGGCGACGCGGCGCACAGGTTTTTCTGCTGGCCGGCGGGCTGCTGGGCGGGCTGGGCGCTGCGTTTCTCTACCGACTGCCCTGGCTCGGGCCGACGTTCTTCCTCGCCTGCCTGTGTTACCTGACCCCCGATGAATGGGAGCGCGCCAGGGTGATCGTGCGCCGCTGCCTCTGGGGACGCGGGGCGGCGAAGTCGCCCGAGCTGATTCCCAGCGCGACTACCGTGGCCGTGAGGGATGGGCAATGAACCGCCGCTGTTGGTCTGGTGTGGTACTGGTCGGGCTGGCCGCCTGCTGGTTCACGAGCTGCGCCCCGACCCAGCGCCCCGCCTCGCGGTCCGCCCCGGCAGTCGCCAGTCTGCCGACGGGGCCGGTGGAGGAGCTGAAGATTCGGCCCAAGCAAATGCCGCCCGGTATCTCGACGCGGCTCCAGACGGTCGTCGAGCATGTGCGGCAGCGAGACTTGCTGACCACCAATGCATTCTGGACGATCTTCCACGGCATCCTGGGGCTGGGGCCGTCCGTCACGCTCCGCGATCCGGAGACTGGCAAGCTAGTCCCAGCGCTGGATTACATCTGCGGCGGCGGCGAACTGCGCGGCTTGCGCTTCTTGCCGACCAAGCATGGCTTGGACGTGCAGATGGGGCCGCTATCAGTCGGGCAAGGGCATCAGGACCAGTTCGTCGCGGAGATGATCCAGTGGGACATCGCGCCCGATCGCAGATTCCTGGTGCAGGGCCAGCAGTACACCTTCATGGATTTCGTGCGGCAGTCGCAAATGCAAGCCCGCACCCGGGCGAAACAGGAACTGAGCTGGACGCTGATCGTGGTCGGGCAACACCTGGGCACCGACTGTCGCTGGACCAACGGGACCGGCGAGGCACTGACCTTCGAGGACTTGCTCCGCTACGAACTCGACGCCAGCGTCGAGGACGCTCCCTGCGGCGGCACGCACCGACTGTTCGGGCAGGCGTGGGCGTACTATCTGCACACCGGCCGGGGCCACCCAGCGACCGGTGTCTGGCGCGAGGTGCCCGAGAAGACGGCAAAATACCGCGACCTGGCGCGGAAGTGGCAGAATGCCGACGGCTCGTTCTCCACACAGTTTTTTCGCGGCCCCGGCAACGCTCCGGACAAGCAGCTGCGGATCAACAGCACTGGCCATATTTTCGAGTGGCTGGCGCTGGCGTTGAGCGACCGGGAGCTTCAGGAAACCTGGCTGGAAGAAGCGGCGAACGCCCTGTGCCTGATGATCCTCGACTTGAAGGATGGGCCGATCGACGGCGGCTCGCTCTATCACGCGGTCCACGGTCTGCTGATCTACGCCGCGCGGCGCGGCGACGTGGATGCGCTGGGCCCCTCCAAACCATATCTGCCGTTCGCGCCGCCGCCGGTTTTGCACAAGAGCGAGTAAGCGCACGAGGTAGGCAGCAGGCAAAGGGGCTGCGGTGACTCCTCTGATGCGGCCAGACGCCATGTGTGGGCGCGCAGCAGTAATCCTGACAGAGCCTTCCCCGGCTGTCCACGAGTGCGGCGCCTGGCCGCACGCGGGCGAAGGCTCGAAGAAGCTGGCCCGATCAGCGTCTCACCTTGAGCTTGGAGGAGGCTTCGCACAAGGGTGGACTGTCGGTGGGCTCGGCCAGAATTTCCGCCAGCGTCGTCTGAGCAAATGCGGCTTCCACGGTCGCCAGGGCATTGTCCATCCGCCTGTGCAGCGGACAGAGACGGACCCCGTGTGCCGCCAAGCCTAGCGGACACTCCCGAATCCGCCCCAGCGGTTCCACAGCATTCACTACTTCCAGGATCGTCAGATTCGCGGGGTCCTTGGTCAGGGTCATCCCGCCGCCGATGCCTCGCTGCGAATGCACGACTCCGGCTCGACTCAGACCCTGCAGGACTTTCGACAGGTACGCCTTGGGCACGCGGGTCGCTACCGCGATCTGGTGGGTGGTCCGAGGGGAAGGGGCTTCCGCTGCCAGATGCACCACCGCACGCAGAGCGTATTCCACGGTCTGGGAAAACATGGTGTTCGTCCTGAAATCTCAGAAATTGGATATTGCCATCCAGTTTTCGATGGAGTATCTTTGGCCTAAACAGGACAAGATTGTCCAATTGTCCTGGATGCAGTCCCCGCCGTCAAGGTGCCTCTTTCTGGAGTACCCACCATGCAGACGATCAACGAAGCTCGCCTGGAGTCCGACCTCGCTTATCGGTTTGGCTATCTGACCGAGTTCATGGGCTTCGGCCCCGAAGACATCGACGCCATTCACGGGGCGGCCCGGTCCTGGCTCCTCTGGTACCGGCCCTGGTCGATGCGGTCTACGTGAAGTTGCACAACTACGACGCCACCTGGCGCCATTTTCTGCCCCGGCAATCCGGCTACGAGGGGCCGGTACCCCAGGACATGGCCGAGTTGACCCCGGACCATCCGATGATCGCTTATCGCAAGCAGCACCTGGCCCGTTACCTCGCTGCCCTGGTCACGAAGCCCTACGACGGCAAGATGGTGGCCTACCTTGACACGGTGGGCAAGATGCACACCCCGAAGGCCGGGGCGAAGGAGATCAATGTGCCGCTGGTGCAGATGAACGCCTTGTTGGGGTTCGTTGCCGATGCCCTGACCAGCACCATCCTCGGCCTGGGACTGGAACGGGGGAAAGAGGTTCGCACACTGCGGGCCATTAGCAAGCTCCTCTGGCTGCAAAACGACTTCATCAACCGGCACTACCGCGATGCCGCAGTCCACGAAGCCGCGGCCTGACGAGCCGGCAGGGAACAAGACGCAGGAACAAATCAGCGAAGGAGTGTGGCATGAAAGGACTGTGGCTGGCATTCGTCGCCGTACTGGTGGTGTCGTTCTCGGTCCTCGGCTGGATCGGCACGCGGATTTACCAGGAAGCACCTCCGCTCGCCGAGCGGGTGGTGACCGCGGACGGCACGGTGGTCATCGACCGAGGCGACATCGAAAAGGGCCAGAACGTCTGGCAGTCGCTGGGCGGCATGGAATGCGGCTCGATCTGGGGACACGGCAGCTACATTGCCCCCGACTGGACCGCCGACTGGCTGCACCGCGAGGCCGTCTTCATCCTGAACGAGTGGGCCAGAGCCGACTTCGGCTCGGCTTACGAGCAACTCAAGCCTGAACAGCAGATGCAACTTCAAGGGCGGCTTCAGACGGTCCTGCGGACCAACACCTTTGATCCGGCGACGCAGACCATCACCATTGATCCGATCCGGGCCAGGGCCTTCGAGCACAACTTGAAGCACTACGGTGACGTGTTCGGCAATGGACACGCCGGCTATGCGATCCCCAAAGGAGCGGTGTCCGACCCGGAGCGGCAGCGGCACCTGGCCGCTTTCTTCTTCTGGACTTCCTGGACCGCGTCCACGAACCGTCCCGGCGATAGCATCAGCTATACGAGCAACTGGCCGCACGAACCGCTGGTCGGCAACCGACCCACGGGCGAAGCCGTCGTCTGGACCGGCGTGAGCATTCTCATGCTGCTGGCCGGCATCTGTGCCATGATCTGGTGGTACGCCGCGCAGCCCGCGAAACATCCTGACGATCCTGCCCCCGAGTCGGACCCGATCCGCAACTGGGAGTCGACTCCCTCGCAGCAGGCCACGCT
>JAEUIF010000803.1 GCA_016795185.1 Planctomycetia bacterium
TCGGTTGCAAAATGCTCTAGCCGCGACCCGGAGGGGAGCGCTCCGGCGGCGGTCAGGACGCGATTTCGCGCGACTTCAAGGCGTAGAATCCCAGCACGACCCACGGCAGCACGTAGCCGAGCAACAACAGTACGCACATGACCAACGTGCCGCCGGAAATGTCGAAACCTTCGGCAACATGATCCGCGAGGTCAAAGCGACCCACATCCGGAAACAGATTGAGAATGCGCTGCAAGCACCAGCGAAAGACTTCATCGAGCAGGCCAGCGGTGCGGGTCACCGCGGTCTCCTCCTGTTTGGCAGTCATGGGCAGCCGGTTGGCCAAGCGCAGCAAGGCATCGGCGGGACCGCTCTCGGCGCGATTGGTCGCCAGGTTCTGGATATAAGGCCGCCACAACCCCGCGCCGTAAAGAAAGAGCACGGTCACCAGGCTGACGACGCCGCTCAGGTACGTGCTGAGTGCGGTGGCCACGCCGATCATCAGGCACAAGCGAAACCAGATGCCCAGCGCGCACTTGAAAAAATTGGCCGCAAACGAGCATTCATCCTCGACGAAGTACAGATCGTGCCGGGCCATGCCGAGGAATTGCGTCGGGCTGTCGCACTTCACGACGACCGTCAGCGGGGGCGCGGCCGGCTGGCCGTTGCGCGCCGCTTCTTGCCGGACTGGCTCGTACCCTTCCTGGGCCTTGCGAAACAGAGCACTGGGTACGTCGATGGAGAAAGTGGTTTGATCGAACACTTCCTTCGACGGAAACTCGCAGTAACCGAACTTCCCCGCCAGTTCCAGCCGCAGTTCCTCGGGGGTGGCCGGTTGCGGTTTGCCGCGTTGCTCGGCTTGCAGGCGCGCCAACTCCCGTTCATAAGCCGGCAGCTGTTCAGGACGCCACTGCCAGGTTTGCACGGTCAGCGTGCAGAAAACGCCCTTGCCCTCCTGCGGCGACTTGGACATGCGCAGAATGTCGAAATGGAATTCGCAGGGGACCGTCGCCTGCCCCGCGCGCTCGGTCGGCAGGGTCTCGAACGCCCACACGGCGCGCGCGTTGGAACTCGGCCCACCGGCGATATGCCGGCGGTAACCCCATTCACGCATCCGCACGCCGGCGCCATCGTTGATCCGGCCACGAAAGCTCAGGTCGCCGTAGATCGGCACCCGGGCGCGCCAGCCGCTGGCGGCGGCATCGGGATGCACGCCATGCACGCCCAGATAGACCAGGCAGCAGACCGTCATCAGCAAGAGTGCCGCCGACATCAAAAATGTGCAACCGGCGAAACGCCCCAGGAAGATCTCAAAGCGCTCGACCGGCTTGGTGACGATGGTGTACATCGTCTGCTGCTTCAGGTCGCGCGGGATGCCGAAAGCCGCCACGACGGCGGCTGGCAAGAGCAACAGCGGCCCCATCGTCCAGAAGACGGCATGGACGAACGTCCGCAACTGGTTTTCCGGCCGGTGGGGCAGGAACCAGTCCGCAAAGAGCAGCAACAATGGCAGGATGGCAAAGACCCACAGCACCTTGCCGCGCACGGACTCGCGAACCGTCAACGCCGCGATGCCCTGAATGCGCCGCCAGCGCAGGCGCGGCAGTTCGGCGACGACCGGCAAGACCACTGCCAACAGGGCGGCAGCGCCCGCCACGGTCAAGAAGGCATCCGCCAGTTCCTCGGCGGCACTCGCCAAGCGAAGCCCGCCAAAGATCAGATAACTGCCCAGCGAGAGGGCGGTCAGCCCATAGAACACGCCCCGCAGCCAGACCGGCCAGCGCTGCACGAGTGGGGATTCCTGACGTTGCAACAGCCGCACTGCCAGCCAGAAGAGCAAGCCCAGGGCCGCGTAGCCGCCGGCGCTCTGCAACCAGCCCACGGCCATCCCCGGCAGGTCGTTCCATTGCAAGGGAGGCCGTTCGTGGACCATGCCGAGCAGCATCGCCTCACGCCCCCCGTTCGAGGTTCTGGATGCGGGTTTCCGGCGCGCCGCCGGCATCGTCCTTCTGGTCGTCGCCGGGCTGATAGCGCCGACCGGGATGGGCCTTGGCATCCGCCACGATGCGCAGGAACAAGTCTTCCAGGGTCGTCGTCGGATGGCCGACGGTGTCGATGCGTCCGCCATGCCGCCGCAGCACGGCTTCCAGTTCTTCGCGGAGTGCCTCCGTCAACTGCACCGAACTGGCCTGCAATTCCAACCGGCTCACGTCCTGGAGCAGCGTGCTGACCCGGCCCAGTTTCTGCAACACGCCATCGTGCAGGATGGCGATGCGGTCGCAGACGTCCTGGACGTCGTCCAGGCGATGGCTGCACATCAGGATGGTTTTACCTTGCTTGCGCAGGTCGAGAATCAGGTCTTTCATCCAGCGTGCGCCGAGTGGGTCGAGGCCCGAGGTCGGTTCGTCGAGGATGACGAGGTCGGGGTCGTTGATGAGTGCCTGGGCCAACCCGATGCGTTGCCGCATGCCCTTGGAGTATTCGCGGAGCGGTCGTTTCTTGTCCTGGGCGAGTCCGACCATGTCGATCAATGCGCCAGCCCGCTTGCGGCGCGTCTCGCCGGACATGTCGAAGAGCCGGCCGTAGAAGTCGAGCGTCTCCTCGGCGTTCAGAAAGCGGTAGAGATACGATTCCTCGGGCAAATAGCCGATGCGCTCGTTCTTGCGGACATTGGCGGCGTCTTCGTCGAAGACAAAGGCGCTGCCGCTGGTCGGGTAGAGCAGGCCCAACAGCAGCTTGATGGTGGTGGTCTTGCCGGACCCGTTCGGGCCGAGCAGGCCGAAGATTTCACCGCGCTGAATCTGGAACGACAGGGCGTTCAGGGCCTTTTTCTTCTGGCGCCCCCAGAAGTCGCGGTAGACCTTGGAGAGGTTGCGCGTCTCGACGACGACCGTCTCGGCCATGCTCGGCCACCTTTTTCCCAGGAGCGGTTGCGAGTACCGTTCGGAAACGAAATGGACGGCGCAGCGCCGCGGCCTGCTGACTGTACGCTGCCCGCAGAACAATCGTTCGTTGCCGCTGCAATTTATTGCAAGATTCCACGATAGCAAGCGAATAACCCGGCGGATACGGCGTAAAGTAGCCGCCACGTGGCGGCGGAACGTGAAATCCCGGTTGTGTTTCGTCTCGTCTAACAGATAATAGGACATGAAGTTGCGGACGGCAGTCGCCCGTCTGCCAGCTTCCATCTCCGGCATGGTCGCTGCCTGTCAGTGGAGACCCGTTCATGGACCGCACCAATCTCGTGGACCGTCAGCTCGGACGGGTGAACCGCCGGCTGTTCCTGCAAGTATTCTTGAACCGCCTCGTCTGGTGCTGGACGGCTGCCCTGGTGCTGGCGCTGGTCTGGTTTCTGTTGCAGCCGTTCCTGTTCCCGAAAGCCGAGGAATGGGTGCGTTGGAGCGTGGCGGGTGGCTTGCTGGCCTTGGCGAGCCTGGTGACAGGTGTGCTGGCCGCGCTCGCCGCGCCGTCGCGGGTGACCGCCGCCCTCGAACTGGATGACCGCTTCGGACTGAAGGAGCGCGTCACGACCTCGATGCTGCTGACGCCGGACCAGCAGGTCACGCCCGCCGGCAAGGCCCTGCTCGATGATGTGAATCAGCGCATCGGCACATTGAATATCTCCCAGGGCTTTCCGGTCCGCTTCAGCTGGACGGCCTCCCTGGTGCCGGCCTGCGCCCTGATCCTGGCGCTGGTCGCCCTCTTCTACGAACCGCCGCAAACCGTGGCCACGCCCAACCCGCTCGACGAACTGAAGGCCGCTCCGGTCAACGTGGCCGAGATCAACCAGAAGATGAATCAGCTCCGCAAGAAGAGTCGCGAACGCGCGCCCGATGAGCCGGAGCCTTCGGAGGAGATCAAGCGGATCGAGGCGGAACTGGACAAGATCGCCAGCCGGCCGCGCGAGAACCGCGAGCAGCTGAAGCAGCGGCTCAAGGAAATGCAAAACCTCGAGGACGAGATCAAGGACCGCCAGCAGAAGATGATGGACAAGTCGCGCAGCATGCAGCAGCAGTTGCAGCAACTCGACCAGCAGGCGCAGAAGAACAAGGAAGGCAGCCCGACGAAAGACCTCGAAAAAGCGCTCGGCGAAGGCGACCTGGCGAAGGCCAAGGAGGAAGTGGACAAGCTGGCCGAAAAGATGCGCAACAATGAGCTTTCGGCCAAGGAAAAGGAGAAGCTCAAGGAGCAACTCGGCGACCTGCAAAACAAGCTGGAACGTCTGGCACGCAACAAGGACAAGGAAGACGAACTCAAGAAGCTGGCCCGCGACGGCAAGCTCACCGAGGAAGCGTTGCAGCGCGAACTGGACCGCCTCAAGCAAAACAACGAGAACCTGCAAGACCTGGCCGACCTGGCCGACAAGCTCGGCGAGTGCAAGAAGTGCCTGGAGAATGGCGATAGCGAAGCCGCCATGCAGCAACTCAAGGGCGCGGCCGACAAACTGAAAGACCTCGACCTCAATGACAAGGAATTGCAAGACCTCAACGAGCAGCTCGACAAGCTGCGCGACGCCAAGGAAGCCGCCAGCAAGGGCGACAAGAAGGGTGATAAGGACGGCAAGGGCAAGGGCGACGGAGATGGCGAGGGTGAAGGTGAAGGCAAGGACGGCGAGGGGAACGGCAAGGGCGGCCAGAACGGCAAGGGCAACGGCAAGGGCTATAGCGGCCCCAATGACGGCGGCATCGGTGAGGGCCGCCGCGACCTGGGCAAGGACGGCAAGACGAACTCCTACGAGTCCAAGCAGAAGATCGACCCGAACTGGAAGGCGAAGAAGATCTTCGACGGCTTCGCACCGGGCGAGAACTTCAAGAGCAAGAGCAGCGCGGAAATCGCCGGCGAGGTGAAGCAGGCTTCGCAGGAAGCGCCGGAAGCCATCGAGCAGCAGCGCATCCCCAAGGCCGCGCGCGACATCGCCAAGGGCTACTTCAAGCAACTCGGCGGCCAGGACGACAAACCCATGAAGGTTCCTGAAAAGAAATAAGCCGCGAGACGGACTGCGCCGCTCGCGGCTTCTCTCCAGCAAAACCGCCCTGCGAGCCCACGCGCTCCCCGCCGTGGGCTTGTTTCGTTTCAATCGAGGACGAATGGGCTGTTCTTGTCTTCCTCGTGCCGGATCTCGTCCACCGGCTCCTTGCGGCCTTCGCCCTTGTACAAGCGGTTCGGGCAATTGAAAACGATGCCCGTTTCCTTGCCGACGCACTTGTAGGCGTGCGCGACGCCGGCTGGAATGATGAGCAGCATCGGCTTGTCGATGCCGACCACATCCGTTTGCTTGTGGCGGTAGGTCTTCGACTGGGGCCGGTTGTCCCACAGGTACATCTTGAAGTTCGATGGGCCGAGGAAGCAGAAGCAGTCGGCCTGGTCGCGGTGCTCGTGCGGACCGCGCGCCACGCCGGTTTCCGTGGCCGAGATGTAGGCCATCACCGGATGGAATTCGGCAGGCAGATCGTCGTGGCGGAATAGCTCACAGAGCCAGCCGCGGTGGTCGTGGTACTTCTTGAGCGGCCTCCAGATAACGCCGTCGATCTCGCCGTTGATGAACTCCATGAGTCTCTCCTTGGCGCGCTCCCGTGGGGGGCGGCTAGTCGGGGTCGTGATCGTCGAACAGGCCGCGCTGCGGCGGTGGCGCCGGACGCCGCCGGGCCGCCACGTCGATGCGCCGCCGGGTATGCACGTGCCGGGTTTCCAGCTCGGTCAGCACCTCGCGGGCGCGTTCCAGTACCGGCCTGGGCATGCCAGCCAGCTGAGCGACGTGGATGCCGTAGCTCTTATTGGCGCTGCCCGAAGCGATTTTATGCAGAAAGATGATTTCGTCCCCACCTTCGCGCACCAGAACGTTGCAATTTCGCAAGGCGGGAAGCGTTTCGGCCAGCTGCGCTAGCTCGTGGTAGTGCGTGGCGAACAGCGCCCGGCAGCGCGAAACGTCGTGCAGGTATTCGGTGATGGCCCAGGCCAGCGATACGCCGTCGTAGGTGCTGGTGCCCCGGCCAATCTCGTCAAGGATCACCAGGCTACGCTCGTTCGCGCAATTGAGGATGTTGGCTGCCTCGGTCATTTCCACCATGAAGGTGCTCTGCCCACGGCTTAGCTCATCGCCAGCGCCGACGCGCGTGAAGATACGGTCGGCGACGCCGATACGCGCACGTTGAGCCGGCACGAAGCTGCCCGCCTGGGCCAGCAACGTCAGCAAGGCGCACTGCCGGATGAAAACCGACTTCCCGCTCATGTTCGGCCCGGTGATGAGCCAGAGCATGCCCGGCTCCGGTCCCAATAACACATCGTTCGGGACGAAGGTGCCCGGCGGCAGCGTCTGGTCCAGCACCGGATGCCGGCCCTCAACGATTTCTAGCACGGGCTCGTCGGTCAGCACGGGCCGACAGTAGTGTCGCGAAGCCGCCAGTTCCCCGAGCGAGGCCAGCACGTCCAGAGTTGCCAGCACTTCACCCGTTTGCAGCAGCCGGCCGGTTTGCTGTGCCAAGCCGTCGCGCAGGGCGGCGAACAGTTCGTATTCCAGCTGGTGGATGCGATCCTCGGCCCCCAGCACTTTTTCCTCGTGTTCCTTGAGTTCTGGGGTGATGTACCGCTCCGCGTTCTTGAGCGTCTGCTTGCGCTGATAGTTGTCCGGAATGCGGTCGCGGTGGGTGTGCGTAATTTCGATGTAGTAGCCAAAAACCTGGTTGAAGCCGACCTTCAGGCTGTTGATGCCGGTGCGCTTGATCTCCTCGGCCTGAAAGCGGGCGATCCACTCCTTGCCGCCGCGCGCGATCTGGTGCAGTTCGTCGAGCTGCGCGTGGTAGCCCCGACGGATCACGCCGCCTTCCTTCGCATTGAGCGGCGGCTCATCGACCAGCGCGGACTCGATGGCTTGCCGCACGTCGGCACACAGGTCCAGGCGGTTTTCCAGTTCGTTCAAAAGGGCCGCCTTGCGCGCACTGAGTCGGGCCTTGACCTTCGGCAGCACGCACAGCGTCCGCGCCACGCCGCCCAGGTCGCGCGGCGTCACCCGGCCCGTGCTGATGCGTGAAGTGAGCCGCTGGAGGTCGGCGGTTTCCTCCAGGGCGTCGCGCAGATCTTGCCGGAAGCGATGGTCGTCGAGCAGTTCGCCGACGGCGTCAAGGCGGGCTTCGATGGCGGCGCGCTCGGTCAGCGGTTGCAGCAGCCATTCTTGCAAGAGGCGGGCGCCCATGCTGGTGCGCGTGCGGTCGATGGCGGCCAGCAGCGAGCCGTCGCGCTGGCCGTCGCGCGAGGTGCGCGTCAATTCCAGGCTGCGGCGCGTCACTTCGTCGAGGAAGAGATAGCGGTCCGCACGAAAGGCTTGCAAACGTCCGAGGTGCGTCAGGCCGGCCTTCAGGGTTTCCTGCAAGTAGAGCAGCAAGGCCCCTGCTGCCACGAGACAAGGCTGTTGGTCGTCGAAGCCGAAGCCGTTGCAGGTCGCGACGCCGAAGTGGCGGTGCACCGCCGCCACGGCGGTGCGCGGATCAAACGTCCAGTCCGGCCGCGTGGCCAGCGTCACCGTTGCATTGATGGTCTTCAAGGTCGCCGTCAGCCCATCCGCCTGCCCCTCGGGCAGCACGCATTCCGCCAGCGCCAGGCGGCCCAGTTCATCGGCGAGCCGGTCGGCGCGGAAATCGGCGGCGACGAACTGTCCGACGGAAAGTTCCACCCACGCAGCGCCGACCATCGGTCCTTGCCGCCAGAGCGCCAGCAGATGATTGGCCTGCTTCGGATCGAGCAGGTCGTCCTCGGTGACCGTGCCCGGCGTGACGACGCGGGTCACTTCGCGCTTCACCAGCCCCTTGGCGAGCGCGGGGTCCTCGACCTGGTCGCAGATGGCAACCCGGAAGCCCGCTTGCAGCAACTCGCGCAGTTTAGGTTCCAGCTGGTGGTGGGGAAACCCCGCCATCGGCGTGCCGTCGCGGCTGGTGAGCGTCAGGCCGAGCGTGCGATGGCCCTGGAGGGCGTCGTCCTCGAAGAGTTCGTAGAAGTCGCCCAGGTGGAACAGCAGCAGCATACCGGGGTGCCGTTCTTTGGCGTCCCGGAATTGCTGCATCATCGGCGTGGTCATGGAAGGGAGTCAGCGGTCAGTGGTTGGTTTGTCAGTTGCCCGCAAGTCTCTGCCACTGACGACTGACCGCCGACGCTCAGGCGCGGCCGTTCCGTTGTTTGCACATGGTGACGGAGTTGCCGCAGTCGTTGAAGGAGACCTCGGTCATGAAGTGTCGCATGAGCATGACACCGCGCCCGCAGGGCCGTTCGAGGTTCTCCTCGGCGGTTGGATCGGGCAAAGCGTTGGGGTCGAACCCAGGGCCCTCGTCTTCGATGTGGACGGTGAAGGTATCGGCGTGGACCTGATAGGTGATGCGCACCTGCTTGCCGCGCTCCATCCGGTTGCCGTGCTTGATGGCGTTGATGAGGGCTTCTTCCAGCGCCAGGCGGACGCCGAAGATGTCGTGCTCGGCGAACTGATGGGCCTTGAGGGCGGCTTCGATTTCTTCCTGAACGCGGCGGGCCTCGCCCGGATCGCTGGGAATCAGAATGTGGCACGGGCGTCGTTGATCCATCATGGGCTGCGATTCCTTCTCAACCTGGATGGCCATGGATGTTCGTCCTGAAGATCGGTTGGCAACATGCCGACGCACGGGCGAGTCCATCGTCAGACGCGCGCTGGCGGCACACCGGCCGCTCCCTCACTAATATAGCTTACGCGCGGAGAAGAGTTCGCTCCAGCCGCCTGGCGTTTCAGAACGCCTGCAAGGCCGCCTGCTCTTCCTTTTGAATGTTGAAGAGCTTATTTAACTTGGTGATCTCGAACACTTCGTAGATCTGGGGATCGATGTTGCACAGGA
>JAEUIF010000201.1 GCA_016795185.1 Planctomycetia bacterium
GAATCGCTTCTTCGAGTGACGGCGCTTCCCGATCAAAGTGAATCCAGGCGACCTCATTGCTAGAAGCTGGTGTAGCGTCATCGCAACCGGCCGCGAAAAGAGCTTCGGCTTGTTCCTCGGTCACTTCGGTTTGGCCAGTCAATACCACGTCGAATTCATAAGTCGTCATGGTTTCGCTCCCGAAGACTAGTGCGGGCAAGCATCCACGCGCCGCCGAATGTAGCGGGCGTGATGCTCGGGCACACGCGGCGTGCTGTACACGGTTATGATACAGCCGCCGCGCACTTGCGCCGCGCAGAACAAACGTCCCCAGGCATGGGCGCGTGGGCCGGACTTCACCAGCCGCCAACCGTTCGCCAGGGCGTAGTTCACGGCTTCTTGAATATGCTTGTTGGGATGATCGTTCACAGCCAGGCCCGATAGTGCTGTTATCCTGAATAGGACAAGCACTTTCAACTGTAGCGTTCGGCATCTGGGCTAATCGGGAGGGTGACTTTGGTTAAGTGGGCGGCCCGACGGACCTCCTGCCAAAACCTAGCCGGGCACTGCTGAAGCCGACCAACCTCGGCGAGCGCGAGAACCACGTTGTGAATCGGCCCGTTTGCCTGCGCGACCCGCAGTCGCTCGATGGCGGCCAGTTCCTCAGGCGGGGCGTTGTGCGTGCCGACAAACTCCAACGCCTGCGCGATGCAAGCGTTGGTGGCGTCAATGATCTCCCGTACGCGCCCTGAGTGCATTCCGCCGCCCTCCTCCACTGAATTCGCTCATCACTTCGCCGGCACCGTCCGCTGCACCTGGATTTCCATCGCGCCGTCGGCGCGGGACGCCTGGCCCTCGATGGTCATATCGAGGTCCACTTCGATGCTGGAGACCGCTTGCACGGTCAGGCCGGTGGTCACGTCGATGATGGCGGTGCCACTGGTCTTGCCCTTGATGTACTGGTTGTTGCCGTCGCGGGCGCGGATGGCCCCGTCGAGCGACAGTACCGCTTCCAGGCGGGCGTCGCGGGTGCGCACTCCCAGGTAGGTGTACTTCATGTCCATGACGCCCGCGTCGGGGCGGCCCACGTCGAGCGGGATCATCCGCTGTGCGGTCCACGATTGACCGGGCTTCACTTCGTTGCCCGGCAGCGGCACGGCCAGGGCGTCGAGCGATTGCTGCACCTGCTGGCCGATGCGCCCCAGACCGGCCCGCGAGCCCATCGGGGCCTTGCTCATGTCCAGACGGTTCTGCACCATGCTGCCCTGGCGGTCGAGCCGCAGGTCGCCGGCCATCGTGGCCACGAACTGCGCCGCTTGCTGCATCGGCGTGGGGTTGGGTGGGTTTCGGCCATCCACGGTCACGCCTACATCGACTTTCAGGTATTCGAGACGGACGGTGGCGATGCCCTGATTATCAACCGACTGGGTCGCTTCCCGAAACTGGCCGTCGAGGTCGATGTTCAGTTCCTGTTCCGAGCCGTTGCGCTCGACGCGAAACTTGGTGGTCAACTCGATCTCGACGGGGTTGCTGTTGCCCGGTCGGTGCGTCAGGGCCAGCGTTGCGGGTCGGCGTTCCAGCGGCGGCGCGGTGTTCGGGTAAACGTGGGCTGCGGACCACTGCATCCTGGCCGCGTCGCCCGCGACGATGGGCTGGAACCAGTAGGCCATGCCGGCGGGCAGCGGCGGCAGTTCGATCTCGCCGCCACAGATGCCGTCGCGCGGAGCGAGCAGCAGTTGCCGGCGCGGCGAATCTTTCGCCACGGGCGCGGGCTGCGTGGCGGACGGCGGCCGGGGGGCGCCCGGCGCGCCGGTCCAGACTTCGATGCCCGCCTGCTTGATCTTGCCCAGCGGGTTGGTGAGCACGACCGTGACCGGCAGACTGGTCTTGTCGCCGCTCTTGTAGGGCTGTCCGAAGGTCACCTTCGAGACCCGGCCGTTGAGGATCGAATGCACCTTCTCGCCGGGGATGGCGAAGTTGATGGTGGTGCCCCGAATGCCTGCCACCGCCACGCCGACGACGTTGCCCTTGGTATCGATGATCGGGCCGCCGGAGTTGCCGGGGTCCATGCCGCCTTCAAGCTGCACGCGGGTGATCTCGCCGTTCTCCTTACGCAGGCTGGCGACGGATGACTTGCGGATGGAGATTTCTTTGCCCAGATTCACACCCAGGGGAAAGCCGCAGACGTAGACCTGCTGCGTTTCCTGCAAGTCCTTCGAGGATTGCACGCTCAGCGGTTCGGGCAGGTTATTGCCCGTCACACGCAGCACGGCAAGGTCGGACACGCGATCGACTTCGAGAATCTGCCCTGGCAGCGTGCGTTCGTCCGGCTGGCCGCTGTTCAGCACCACTTCGACCTTTTGCGGTTTACGCGTCTGGCCGACGAGCATGCCGAGGACGTGAGCATTGGTCAGGACGATGCCCGGCTCGACGGCGAAGAAGCCGCTGCCCTGGGCCGCCGAGTTGTTCTGCAACGTGACGCGCAAATAGACCGTGGCCCGCTTGACGCGCTCACGCACCTGGGGCGTCAGGCTGCCGTCACCCGTGCCGGGATTCTCGACCGGCGGGTCTTTCGCGATCGGCTGCGGTGGGGCCTTCTCGGTCGGAAGGGTCTGGTTGGGCGCGGTGTTGGCCATCGGGACTTCGCGCACCGTGGTGGTGCGGTTTTCCACCATCACCACGGTGGGCCCTGGCGTGTTGTTCTTCGAGCCCAGCACGAAATAGATGCCCGCGACCAGGACTGCCGCGAAGACGCCGGCCACGATGCTGCCGCCGATGATCGCTGGGGCGATGCCGGACGACTTGCTGCGGCTGCTCCCGCTCTCGCGGCGCACGGGCAACGCCACCGGGGCGGTCGGGCGCACCTTGGATAGTCGGCGGGTCGCGGGTGTCTGGGGAATTGCCCCGGCGACGAAGCTGCCCTGACAGCGGGTGCAGCGGATCTTTCGGCCGAAAAGATTATCGGGCAAGTTGTAGTTGGCTCGGCAATTCGGGCAGACGGCTGCGATGGACATGACCGCATCGCTCCTGGAGTATCAACTGGTTTGACCGGCGACGGCGGTGTACGGCCGGTCATGAATCGTTCAATTTTGATCGTTGGACGGCACGGTCGCAAGCGGCAACTGGCTGTATTGCACTGGACAGCCGCCCGTACGGCGCGTATGGTCCCTGCCCTTTGGTCGCTGCAAGCTCGGCCAACGTTCCCGTTTCCGCGCCGGGGGCCCGTTCATCATGCGTACTAGCTTACCTTTTTTTTCGCTCTGCCTGCTGGGTGCGGGCTGTTTTCCGCCCGAAACCAAGACAACGCTGGTGCCCGAGAGCCCGTTCAGTGCGCCGCAGGCCGCACCAGCGGTCCAGCGCACGGGTTATGCCCCTGCGGCGACGGAGGTCTCCGCGCGCGTGGACCAACTCGGTCGCAACATCCTGGCGGCCAATCCGCAAATCGGCGTGCGTCCGCTCTTCCGCACCGTGGGAAGTCCGCACGTGGAGATCTTTCACCGTGGCACCACCGAGATCACCGTGACCGAGGGCTTGGTGCGCCAGTGCCGGACGGACGGAGAGCTTGCTGCCGCCCTGTGTGTTGAACTGGGCAAGATGATTTCCGAACGCGAAGCCTTGGCCGGGCCGTGGAAGGCCCAGGGCGAACAGGAACTACCGCCGCAGGTGGCTATCAGCGGCGACAGTGGCGCGGACCTGACCCGGATGGCCGAGCTGGCGCGGTTCGACAAGGGCCCGCGCCGCAACCTGCGGACTTCGACGCTGCCGCCCGATCCCAATGCGCTCGGCAAGGGCTATCTCCTGAAAGCAGGCTTCCCGGCGACCGATTTCGACAATGTCGCGCCGCTGCTCCGCTCCGCCAGCACCAACGCCACGCTCGAAAAGCAGATGGTAGCACCCGGCCCGGCGCGGCCGTGGACGAAGTAACTGAAGCCCGCAGGCGGCTTCCCAAATCCTTGCATAGCGCGAAGCCGCCAGCGGCCTTCAGTGACTTCGTCCACGGCCGCGCCGGGCCGGGTGCTACCATCTGCTTTTCGAGCGTGGCGTTGGTGCTGGCGGA
>JAEUIF010000214.1 GCA_016795185.1 Planctomycetia bacterium
GGTTCAGGCCCGGCAGCGCGGTTGGGGCGCTGAAGGCGTCGATCCGCACGGCCAGGCGATTGAGCGCATCGTAAGCGAAGCTGGTGACGACGCCGCGCGGATCGCTGGTGCTCAGCAAATTACTGACGGCATCGTAAACGAACGTGGTCACCGGGCTGGCATGGCCCAGGCCCGGCAGCGCCGTCGGGGCGCTGAAGGCAGCGATCTGGACCGCCAGGCGGTTGAGCGCGTCGTAGGCAAAGCTGGTGGTCACGCCGCGCGGATCGGTCGTGGACAGCACGTTGCTGACGGCATCGTAGACAAAGGTCGTGACCGGGCTGGCATGGTTCAACCCCGGCAAGGCAGTCGGGGCCGAGAAAGCATCAATGCGCACGGCCAGCCGATTCAGGGCATCGTAGGCGAAGCTGGTGGTCACGCCCCGGGCATCGGTGGTCGAGAGCAGATTGCTGGCGATGTCGTAGACCGAGGTCCAGACCGGGCTGGCGTGATTGAGTCCGGGCAAGGCGGTCGGCGCGGAGAATGCCTCGATCACCGTGGTGCGGCGATTGAGGGCGTCATAGGCGAAGCTGGTGGTCACGGCGCGCGGATCGGTGACGCTCAGCAGGTTGCTTTCCGCGTCGTAGACGAAGGTCGTGACCGGGCTGGCGTGATTGAGTCCCGGCAAGTTGGTCGGCGCCGAGAAGGCATCGATGCGCCGGCTGACCCGGTTCAAGGCGTCGTAGGCGAAACTGGTGGTCACGCCGCGCGGGTCGGTGACGCTGAGCAGGTTCGAGCCGATGTCGTAGATGAAGCTGGTGACCGGCACGGCATGGTTCAACGCCGGCAGGTTGGTCGGGGCGCTATGGGCGTCGCGCACGCGGGCGACGCGGTTCAGCGCGTCATAGGCATAACTGGTGACGACGCCGCGCGGGTCGGTGACGCTGAGCAAGTTCGAGGCGATGTCGTAGAGGTAGGTGGTCACCGGGCTGGCGTGGTTGAGCCCCGGCAGATTCGTGGGGGCGCTGAAGGCATCGATCCGCCGGGCCACCCGATTCAGGGCGTCGTAAGCGAAGCTGGTGGTGACGTTGCGGGCGTCGGTGACGCTCAGCAAGTTCGAGGCAATGTCGTAGACGCGGGTGGTGACCGGGGCCGCGTGATTGAGTCCGGGCAGCGTCGTCGGCGCGGCGAACGCCTCGATACTGGTCGCGAGACGATTCAAAGCGTCATAGGCAAAACTGGTGGTGACGCCGCGCGCGTCGGTCAAGGACAGCTGGTTGCCAACTTGATCGTAAACGAGCGTGGTCACCGGCGGCGCGTGGTTCAACCCCGGTAACCCGGTCGGGGCCGAGAACGCCTCGAAGATCTGCGTCAAGCGATTGAGCGCGTCGTAAGCGAAGCTCGTCGTCACGCCGCGCGGATCGGTCGTGGACAGTTGGTTCCCGACGGCGTCGTAGACAAAGGTGCTGACCGGGCTGGCGTGGTTCAGACCGGGCAGCGACGTGGGCGCGCTGAAGGCCGCGATGACGGTCGCCAGCCGGTTGAGCGCGTCATAGGCGAAGCTGGTGGTCACGCCCCGGGCATTGGTCATCGACAGCTGGTTACCCACCTGGTCGTAGACGAACGTGCTGGTGGGCGCGGCGTGGTTCAAGCCCGGCAGATCGGTCGGAGCGCTGAACGCCTCGATGACGTTGACGCGCCGATTCAGCGCGTCGTAGGAGAAGCTGGTGGTGACGCCGCGCGGATCGACCACGCTCAAGAGGTTCGAGCCGATGTCGTACACGAACGTGGTGGTCGGCTTGCCGTGATTCAGCGCCGCCAGGCCGCCCGGCTGGGCGTCGGCTTCCACGACTTTGGCCAGGCGGTTGAGCGCGTCGTAGGCATAGCTGGTCCGCACGCCGCGCGGGTCGGTGACCGACAGCAGGTTGTCGGCCTTGTCGAAGACGTAGGTCCAGACCGGCGACGCATGGTTCAGGCCCGGTAGGTTCGTGGGGGCGCTGAAAGCGTCGATGCGGCGGACGCGGCGGTCCAGGGCATCGTAGGCGAAGCTCGTCGTCACGCCTCGGGCGTCGGTGACGCTCAAGAGGTTCGAGCCAATGTCGTAGGCGAAGGTCGTCACCGGCGAGGCGTGGTTCAAGCCCGGCAGCGCGGTCGGCGCGCTGGCGGCGTCGGTGCGCACGGCCAGCCGATTGAGGGCATCGTAGCTCAGGCTGGTGCCGACACCCCGCGCGTCGGTGATGCCGACCACGTTATCGTTGGCGTCGTAGGCGTAGGTGGTCACCGGCGGGGCGTGATTCAATCCCGGCAGGGCCGTGGGTGCAGCGAACGCCTCAATGGTGCGGACGCGGCGGTCCAGATTGTCGTAGGCGAAGCTGGTGGTCACGCCGCGCGCGTCGGTCAGCGACAGGACGTTGCCCACGGCATCGAAAACGAACGTCGTCACCGGCGGCGCGTGGTTCAAGCCCGGCAGTGAAGTCGGAGCGTTGAACGCCTCGTGGATAGCCGTGCGGCGGTTGAGCACATCGTAGGCGTAGCTGGTGGTCACGCCGCGCGCGTCGGTCACGCTGAGCAGGTTGTCCACGGCGTCGTAGACGTAGGTCCAGACCGGGCTGGCGTGATTGAGGCCGGGCAGGTTGGTCGGGGTGGCAAATGCCTCGATCATGCGCGTGCGGCGGTCAATCGCGTCGTAGGCGAAACTCGTGGTCACGCCGCGCGGATCGGTCACGCTCAGCAGGTTGTCGTTGGCGTCGTAGTTGTAGGTCGTCACCGGGCTGGCGTGGTTCAGGGCCGGCAAGCCGCCGGGCACCGTGGCCGCGTCGATGCGCGTCGCCAGCCGGTTCAGCACATCGTAGGTGAAGCTGGTCTTGACGCCCCGACCATCCGTTACCGCCAGCACGTTGCTCTCGGCATCGTAGGCGGTGGTCACCGTGCGCTGATCGACGTTGCCGAAGGCTTCGATCACGCGCGTCTGGCGGTCGCGAACATCGTACGCAAAGCTGGTGACAAAGCCGCGCGGGTTGGTGATCGACAGCAGGTTGCTGACGGCGTCATAGGCAAAAGTGGTCACCGGGCTGGCGTGGCCCAGGCCAGGCAGGTTCGTGGGCGCGCTGAAGGCGTCGATGCGTTGCACCAGCCGATCGCGGGTATCGTAGGCGAAGCTGGTGGCCACGCCGCGCGGATCGGTCAAGGTCAGCAGGTTGCCCACGAAATCGTACAGATAGCTGGTGGTCCGCTGCTCGGCGGTCGCCAGGGCTTCGGTCACGGACGTCAGCCAACCCCGCTGGTCGTAGACCAGGCTAGTGGTCCGGCCTAGCCGATCCACCATCGAGGTCAGTTGCCCGATGGCGTTGTAGGTGTAGGTGGTCGACTTGCCGAAGGCGTCGATTTCCAGAATCTGGCGGCGCAGTCCGTCGTAGGCGGCCGTGGTGACGCGGCCCAGGGCGTCCTGCACGGTCTGGATATTGCCGGCGGCGTCGTAGGTAAACGTGGTTCGGTGATTGAGGGCGTCGATGGTCTCGGTCGGCCGCCGGCTCGCATCGTAGAGATAGGTCGTCGTGAAGCCGCGCGGGTTGGTGATCGACTCGACCAGCCCGTTGGAGACGCCGACGTTATCGTAGTAGGTGTAGGTGGTCGTCTGCCCGAGGGGGTCCGTCTCGGTCAAGAGGTCGCCCGTCACCGGGTCGAAGGTCCAGGTCGTCTTGCGGCCCAGGCTGTCGGTGTACTCGGTGATGTGGTGGAAGGTCGTCTCGTAGGCGAAATTCACCGCCGTGCCGTCGGGCCGGGTGATCCGCGTCAGGTCGCCCTTATTCGCGCCGTAGGCATAGCTGTAGGTGGTGGTCCGGCTCGCCTCGTCGGTGAAGCGCGCCAGGTTGCCGGCGAAGTCGTAGTCCAGCCGCCGCGCCGTGGCGTCCGGGTTGACGCGCTGGGTGGTCCGGCCCTGGGCGTCGAGCGTGTAGGTGTTGGTGCGCGACACCGAACCGCTCATCGGCTGGTTGACCGTGGCCACGTTGTCGGCGGCGGCGCGAGCCGTGCTGCCCAGCGCCTGCACGCCCTGCGGCGTGATGTTGTGGACCGAACCCAGGCCCCGATCAAACGTCGTGATCCGGCCGCCGGAGTCGAAGGTCACGGTGGCGGCGAGCGGCCCCCAGGGATCGAAGCGCATGAGCGGCGCGCTGAAGCCCGAGGGCGTGGCGTAGGTGGCCGTCCAGTGTTCGCCGTCCGTGAGTTGGATGTCCGTGGGGTTGCCGTCGCCGTCGCGGCTGACCACGGTGAGCGTGCCCAGCGGCATGGTGATGCTGCTCAGCAGACCGCCGGAGTAGCTCCAGGTGGAGACGGCGCCGTCGGCCAGCGTCAGCGTGGTCAACTGACCGCTGCCGTTGCGGCCGTAGAGCGTCTTCAGTCCGTGGGTGTCCTCGAACTCGGTGATGAGCCCTGCCGCGTTGTAGCGAAAAACGGTTTTATCCTTGGCCGTGTAGGTGAAGCTGCCGTCGCCGTGCTGGACCAGGGTGCCGAAATCGTTGGCCGGGCTGACGAAGGCGCCGCCCGTGCCCGTGCGGAAGAAGCGGGCGTAGCTCGTCCGGCCGTCGATCATGATCGCGCCGGTGTTGCCGTTACCGTCGTTGACCGCAACCACCGCGTTGCTGGCGCCGGCCACGCTCCAGCCGGCACCGATCTCCGAAGCGCTGCGGTTGACCACGATCGCGCTGCCGGTGGTGGTGCCGGCGGCCACCACGGTCGTGTCCGGCAGCGTGTAGGTGACGTCCACGCTCCAGGAGTACAGCCCCGTGGCCCAGCCGCCCGTTGTGCTCGGCGCTTGCACCGCCACCAGGTACGGCCCGTTCAAGCTGCCGGGCACGGTGAAGGTCTGCGTACTCTGGGTGACGCCGTCCCAGGTCAGGGTGACGTCGATCTGCGTCGGGGTCGGATCGTCGCAGCGCAGGTAAACCGTGCTGACGATGATGGGCCGCGGATCGACGGTGGCGGAGTTATAGACCAGGTTGTGGTCGCCCAGCAGCGCCTGGCTGGCGCTGCCCGGCGTGGAGCCCACGACCGGGTGCGGCGTGTTGTTACCGCTGCCGCTGCCGACGGGCAAGTTGGGACTCTGGTCGGTTTGCACCGGCACTTCCTTGCGGAAGGCGCCGTCGAGCAGGTTGACGTAGGCCAGGCCGCCGAGCGCCAGCCAGTCGGTCTGGTAGGGGTCGGGTTGCAACACCACGCTCACCGGGTCGGCGAACTTGGCCACCCAGACGTCGTCGGCCGAGGCCAATGACCCTTGGGCGGGCGCGACGGTCGGCAGGTTGGTCGAGGCGGTGATGCCCGAGACCACCATGCCGCCCTCGGCGTCCAGGGCGAGGCTGCAACCCTGGTCCTTGGCCGAGCCGCCCCAGTAGGTGCCGAAGCGCAGCGCGTTGCCGTGGCAGTCCAGCTTGATGACGAAGGCGTCCTCGGTGCCGCCATAAACCCACTGCGCGGCGCGGGCCAGCAGCAGGTTGCTGGAGGTCGTCTTGCCGATGACGTGCGCCTGGCCCAAGGCGTCCACCGCGATGGTGGTGCCCACGTCGGTGCCGCCGCCGCCGTAGTAGGTCGAATACTCCAGGGTCGAGCCGTCGGCGGTCAACTTGGTGACGAAGGCGTCCTGGCCGCTCTGGTCGGTCTGCAGCGGGTTGAGCGTCGGGAAGTTCGTGGAGCTGGTCAGGCCGGTGGCGTAGACCGCGCCGGCGGCGTCCAGGGCCAGGCTGTGGACTTCATCGGTGCTGCTGCCGCCCAGATACGTCCAGTAGACCAGGCTGCCGGTGTTGTCCAGCTGAGCGAGGAAGCCGTCGCGACCGCCGCTCTTGGTGTCCTGGAACGCACCCGTGGTGCCCAGGCCCGTCGACTCGGTATAGCCGCCGACCGTGACGTTGCCGGAGCCGTCCACGGCAATCCCACGCCCGAGTTCAATCGCGCTGCCGCCGAGATACGTGGCCCAGGCCAGCGACGCCGCGCCCGACTGCGTGGTGTCGAAGGCGGCGACGAAGGTGTCCTGCGCGCCCTGGTAGCTGCCGGAGGCCGGTAAGTCGCTGGACGTGGTCAAGCCCGTGAGGTAGGCCATGCCGGCGCCGTCGATGGCCAGCGCCCAGCCCTGGTCCGTGCCGGCGCCGCCGTAGTAGGTGCTGTAGAGCAAGCCGGTGCCGGCGGCGTTGAGCTTGGTCAGGAAGACGTCGTCGTTGGCGTTCTTCGTGCTGTCGTAAGCCGAGCCGGTGGTCGGGAAATTGCTCGACCCGGTGGCGCCCGCCAGGTAGACCTGGCCCGAACCGTCGACTTTGATGCCGAAGCCCTGGTCCAGGCCGCTGCCACCGAGATACGTGGAATAGACGCGCCGGCCCTGGGCGTCGAACTTGGAGACGAAGGCGTCGTGGCTGCCCGACAGGGTGCCGTCGTAAGCGCCCAGCGTCGGGAAGTTGCTGGAGTTGGTGGTGCCGCCGAGATACGAGTTGCCGGCACTGTCCACGGCGATGCTGTTGCCAAAATCCTGGGAGCCGGAGCCGCCGTGGTAGGTCGAGAAGACCACCGGGTCGATGATCAAGTCGGCGGCGGCGTTGTAGGCGCCGACCTCGAAGCCGACGGACTGATCGTCGTGGATGACGTAGCGGCCGGTGACCGACTGGCGGGCGCCGTCGACTTCCTGGTAAACGATCGGCGCCTGCTGGACCAGGTTGCCCTGGGCGGTGTGCAGCACCAGGTTGCCCTGGGCGTCCAGCTCGATCCCGGTCGCGCCGGAGAAGGCCAGGCGGATGGCGGCGACGTCGGCGCCGCTGCCGGCGCCGACGATGAAGTCGTATTCCAGCTGCTGCTGGGCGTTGGCGTAATAGCGCAGGTCGATGCCGGCGTAGACGTCGTCCTGGCGGACGGCGCCGTAGTTGGCGACGCCCGTCAGCCAGGCGGACTGGTCGCCGACCAGGTAGTTGGTGACGCCGCTGAGTTGGTCCTCGGCGACGAAGGCCGCGTCGCTGTTGGCACCGACGTACTGCATGCGCAGCACGCCGGGCGCGGCGTCCGCACTCTCGGTGCCGTTGCCGTTGCCGTGGAGGACGAAGTTGGCTTCGGTCGCGGACAGGAAGAGCGTGTAAGCGTCGCCGCGCGCGAAGAACTCCACCTGGTCGTTGCCGACCTGGCCCTGGTTGGCCTCGAAGAAGAGCGCCTGCGCGCCCAGATCGGGCAGCGGTGCGGGCGCCGGGCCCAGGTCGGGCGGGGGCGCGGGCGGCGCTTCGGGCGCCGGCGGCGGGGTGAAGACGTCGGTGCCCGGCGTGTTGCCGTAGGCCGGGTCGGTCGGGAAGCTGCTTTCGAGCGGCGTGCCGGGCACAATCGCCGGGGAGGAAGACGCTGGCGCGGTGCTGGCGGCAGCGGAGAACCCGGCCCCACCACCGGCCAGGAGCGCCGGCAAGTCCGGGTCGCCGGTGAGTGCGTCATCAGCGGGCGCGGCCAGCGGCTGTTCCAGGGCGGCCAGGGCGGCGTCGAGCGCCCCGCCTTGCAAGCCCGCCTCGCCCCAGTCGGCGGCGCTGGCGGAGGCAGCGCCGGCGGAGGCGGCGTCACTCGTCGCCTCGGCGTCACCGTCGGCGAAGAATTCATCGAGCGCCGAGTGATCGGTTGCTGCGCCCGACGGCGTCCAGGTTGCCGTGGCCTGGAAAAGTCCGGCCGGTAGCGTCTCATCCAGCAATCCGGCGGTCAATGGATCGAGCGTCGTGCCCGCGCCCACGAGGGCGTCATCGACGAAGGACTGTTCGACGCGCGGCTCGCGCAGCATCAAAGCGGCGGCACCAAACAGGAAGCCGGCGGCGCCGGCCGCGCCGGCGGCGGTGGTCAGGCCCAACAGGCTCACGTCGCCAAAGGACTCGCGCTGTTCCAGGACCCGCAGCTCCGGCTTGTGCTGAGTCGGCCGCTGCTCGGCGTCCGCGCGCCGTACGGGGCGGCGTGACTCGCGTTGTAACTGTCGGTTGAACACCCGAGCCTTGAGGCGGCGAATCCAGGTCAGGAAATGGAACAGGCGCATGAGCAGTCCCGCCAGAATGAGCCGGGGCCAGCCGTCCTGGCTGAGCGGGAGAACCGGCGGAGTGGAGCGTGGCTTCCGAGCAAGGCTCCAGGATCAGGTAGCGACGAAGGGTTGCTGTGCCGCGAGCGGACCGCTGTCGCGCGGAGACAGCGCAGACGGTCCGTCCGAGGCCATCAGTCGCTGACAATGACCGTGGGTGGTCGCGGGTCAATGGCCCGCAGCACCTGGGAATTGGCCGTGGAGAAGGTCAGGCCAAGAAATGCCGAACGAGCGAAACAGGCGAAGGGCGTCATGGGGCTCCTGGGGCTGTGCGTCAAGTTGCAGGCGTGTCAGCGCGTCGTCGCGGCTCCGTTTCACACGCAGGGAGCATGTCTAACAGGCCGTATCCGCGAGGTCAAGCGGCTACTCCATGAAAATTCCGCGAATGCCACCGCGCGCCGGTTGGGCTGAGTGGGAGAAGCTACCAAGCTCGACGAAAGCGCGGCGGCTTCCCATAATCACTTCCGTTGACCTTTCTCTTCCGCTCATTCCTGGAGCAGGCGATGCCCCGCCGTTACCTCTTCGGTCCGGTCACCCGCGCATTCGCCGAGCAGCACTTGCGGCACTCTCGTGAGGTGGGTGAGTGTCTGGCGTTCAACGCTGCCGGCGATCTCGACTTGACCGTCGGACCCAGCGACACCTGGGAAAGCATCACCCGACAGTTCCCGGCCGGTTGGCAACCGGACTTCGCGGCGCTCTACCTGCCTTATACGAGCATTCCGCCAGGACTCTGGTTCGCGCCGGTGCCGCTGGTGGGACTCGCCTGTGATTGGAATCTACTCTGGCACGGCTACCGACACCAGCTTGGTAGTTGCGAAATGATTCTGACCGACGCCGCCGGCGTCGCAGCCTGTCAACGCCAGGGCCTCGCCCACGCCCGCGCCGCCAACTTGTACGGCTGCGAGCAAGCCTACCTGGATTTTGCCTGGCCGAGCGGACCGCGCGACCTGGACGTGCTCTTCGTCGGAAATTTGAACGCCGCCGTGCAAGGCGAGCGCCTGGCCTGGCTGGGCCGGCTGGCTCGGCTGCGCGAACACTGGCAGGTGGCCATCCACACGGGCGTCTTTGGCGACGACTACCGCCGCCTGCTGGGCCGGACCCGCATCGTCTTCAACCGCAGCATCCGCGGCGAATGCAACCGGCGCGTGTTCGAGGCCGTGGCGGCAGGGACGCTGCTGTTCTCGGAAGCCGGCAATCGCGAAGTGCCTGATTACTTGCGTGCGGGTCAGGAGTACGTCGAGTACACCGACGCCAACCT
>JAEUIF010000288.1 GCA_016795185.1 Planctomycetia bacterium
AAAACCCCAGTGTTTTGCCACTCCGTGCCAAAATGCTCATTTTCCCCCGACTGACCTTGAACGACCGTACCTCGGTTTGGCAGACTCCAAATTGCCTCGGCAACCTTCGCGAACAGCCTCTTACTTGAACTCCCCCGCATCGTACCGCTTCCAGAATTCTTCCGGCGTGTAGCGAATCACCCCATCGATGCTCAGGAATTTGAGGCTCTTCATCCGGCGCACCACCTCCATGCCCTGTTTGACCGTGCGGGGCTGAAGGGTCAGCGATTCGAGGGACATGCCCTCCAGGGGAGTCAGGTCGGGCATGTAATTGTTGCCGTGCAGTTCCAGGTGCCGCAGCGGCATGCCGCGCAGAGGCTGCAAGTCCTTGACCTGCGGGCAGCCGACCAAACTCAGAAAGGTCAAGGGCCGACCCTGGAGCGGCGACAGATCGTGGATGGGACATCCGCCGATGCTCAACCATTGCAGGGGCATGTTGCGCAGCGGGGCCAGGTCGGAGACCGTGCTGGCGTGCAGGTCCAGCCAGGTCAAGGGCATGTCGCGCAGCGGGGTGAGGTCCGTCACTTCCACGGACGCGAGGTTGAGCATGGTGAGCGGCAGACCTGCGAGCGGTCCCAGGTCCTTGACTTGCTTGCACCAGCCGAGGTCGAGCTGAGTCAGCTTCATGCCGCGCAGCGGTTCCAGGTCGCGGACCTTGCTCTGCTGGACGTCCAGCTGGGTCAACGGCATGCCGCGCAACGGCGACAGGTCCGCGACCTGAAAGAGGCCGCGGGCGCTGAGGCTGTTCAACTGCATGCCTTTCAACGGATGCAGCGCCGTCACCTGCGCCTGCTGGTTGATGTTTAGCCGAAACTGCGCGGCCGGGTCGAGGCTCAGGCGGTGGCCCAGCCCCGGCCAGGCTGCTTCGATCTGCTTCTGATAAAGGGCCAGCAATGGCCGGCGCGCCTCCAGCGAACGTTGGACGTTGCGGAGCAGGATCGCCGCCAGACCGTCGGCCTTCTGGTGCTGCAAGACATCGGCCAGGGCGGACAGGGTCGCGGTGTCGTCTGGCTTGCCGCGCGCGCAGAGGTCGAGCAACTTCCGCGCGTTCCCGTCACCGGGGGTCAGCAACAGATATTGCTCCAGCTGCACACGCGCCGCCCGCCAGTTCAGCTGGACGACGAAAATCTGCCCCTTGAGCAGGCGGGCTTCGCCATAGTCGCGCTCGTAGTCCAGCGCCAGGTCCACCTGACGGTGCGCTTCGGGGAACTGGCCGTCGTTGGCCAGCAACCGTGCGGCCTGGACGAACGCCGGCACCGCCTGCCGGGTCCGCTCGTCTTTTTCCTGTTGTTCCCGCGCGTAGGCCCAGTAGTGGAACAAGCTGGAACCCAGCAGGAACAGCAACACCGGCAGCAGCACGACCAGGGCAGCACTGACCGCCTTGTTGCGCTTGACCAACTTCCAGACCATTTCGCGGGCGGTGTCGTCCTTGGCACTGACCGAACGCCCTTCCTGGAAGCGTTCGAGATCGCCGCGAAACGCCTCGACGCTCGGATAACGCCGAGACTTGTCGCGGGCCAGCGCTTTCATGGCTACCGCCGCCAGTTCCTTGGGAATCCAGCCCGCCTTCGCGCGCTGCGGCGCGCGGCTGTCCGGCGGCGCGATCTGCCCTTCCATGACGCGCATCAGCACCGCGAGGTAGCCGCCGTCCTTCTCGACGGGCGGCACCAGCGCGAGCATTTCGTAGAGAATGGCGCCCAGCGAATACACATCGCTGCGCCGGTCGATCTCCGCGCCGCGCCCCGTCGCCTGCTCGGGCGGCATATAAGCCGGCGTGCCAAGGACGGTGCCGTCCTGAGTTAGATCAGCCTCCGGTTCGCGGCTGGTCACGACCTTGCTGTTCGCGATGCTCGCCGTCTCATGAGCGCTCGCCTGCGGCTCGCGGCTCAACGAGGTTGCTGGTTCGTGGCCCAGCACCTTGGCCAGGCCCCAGTCCATGACGTAGACCTCGCCGAAGTCGCCGAGCATGATGTTCGCCGGCTTCAAGTCGCGATGAATCACGTCGCGCGCGTGCGCGTAAGCCAGTGCATGACAGACGCCGATCAGAATGTTCAGCAGCTTGCCCAGGGAGTATTCCTGCTCGGCGCGCTTCGAGTGCTGCCGTAGTTCGTCGAGCACCTGCGCCAGGCTGCGGCCCTTCACCATTTTCATGGAGAAAAACAGCCGTTGCTGCCCATCGACGCCCAGTTCGTGAATCGGCACGATGTTGGGGTGTTCGAGCTGGCCGGTGATCTGCGCTTCCTCGATGAAGCGTGACTTCTTCTTGGCGTCGGCCTGGTCGAGCATGTACTTGACGGCCACCTCGCGGCGGATGTCGCAGTCCACGGCGCGCAGCACGGCCCCCATGCCGCCGCGAGCGATTTCGCCCTCGATGTGATAGCGCTGGTCGGGCCGCGCCCGGCGCGCGAGCAAGTCGCGAACGGGCTTGCGTTCGCCGCGGGCCTGCTGTGGTTGATCCAGGCACACCCCGCCGTCGAGGCCGACGCGCGCCAGGCTGCTGGGAGTACCGTCGATCTGGCCGGTGGCGACCTGTGCCGCGGGCAGCGCGGCGGGCACCATCAGCGCATGCTTGCAACCCGGACAACGCGAAGCCCGACCGGCGAACTGGGGCTTCACCTGGAAACGCGCGCCGCACTGGGGGCAGGAGAAGGCGATCATGCCAGTTTCCATTGGGACCAAAGTTCAAAACGCACTCCGATTATGGCAGCGCGGTCTGCCCGCGTAAACGATCCGCGGCGACGATCCCCACTTCGCGAACCATCTGGAGTTTCGGGGTGTCTCTCGGCAGGAGCCGGGGAGAAGCCATGTCACGCCGACGAAACCACCTGGACGCCGAATGTTGGTCCGCCACCGTGGACCTGACGGCGATGCTGCGCTACCTGCGTCGCAGGGCCGGCGCGCGGAAATGGCGGCTCTTCGTCTGCGCTGTATGCCGCCGCCTTGGCCCCTTGGTGGACGATGCGCACTGTCAACGAGCGCTGCGCAGCGCTGAGCTGTTTGCCGACGGGATGCTGGACCAGAGGCTCCGTGCCGCCGCCTGCCAACGACTCAATGCACTTCGCTACGACGACCACCGACCTGGCGACATGACCCAGAGCAACTTTGTGTTGCCAGCGCGCTGGTATGCGCTCCAAGCCGTCAGCCAGTCGCTGGCGTTTCGCATGCCACCGGACGGCTTTACCGGGTTCGCCGCCCGAGCGGTCGCTTTTTCCAGAATGGAGAGCGGGCAGCCGCTGGGCTGGCTGCACTTTCAACCGACTCTGGAAGCCGAAACACGAGCGCAGTGTGACCTGCTGCGCCATCTGGCAGGCAATCCCTTCCAGGCAACCTGGCCCTTGCGGCATTGTCCCACCACCGTGGCAAGTCTCGCCGAGGCGCTTTATCATGGTGAAGACTGCGCCTTTGCCTTGCACGACGCGCTGTGGGATGCAGGTCAGGCGAGACTGGCGCAACATTTCGCTGAACCCGATCATCCCAAAGGATGCTGGGCGTTGGACCTGCTACTCGGGAAGGAGTAATCGCCCGTGACGGAGAAGGAATGGCTGGCGTGTGAAGAACTGCTTCCCATGCTGTACCACCTGCGTGGTCCTGGGGAGGGTACTAATGCGGCTTCGACCAGCTACCACAGTCCCCGATACGGGAGATTCATACTGCACGCGGGGCCAAGCACGCACGTTAGCAGTCGCAAGTGCCAGCTGTTTGCCGCCGCCTGCATCCGGCGTTACGGCTACCTGACGCACGACGTGGATTGCTTCGCCGTCGCCACCGCGTTTGAACACTTTGCAGACAGATTGATGGATCCGAAAGAACTGCAAGATGCGTACCTCGCTCGCTGTCAAATAATGATGCAGGAGGCGGCGACTCGCTCCAGCCAGGCCGCGTCCTTCGCGCACTTCCTGATGACTCCGATTGACGCCCAAGGTGCTGGCGGCAAGGCAACCAGCGCCGCCTGGATGTTGGCGTGGGCGAGAGCCGGGGAATCGGTCAAACAAACCTGCCCCGATGCCGACGAAGAGGATCATTTCGCGTGGAGCTTTTTCGGCGGCCCCCCCGATGCCTACTGGCAGGAAACGCTCCGCAACGAAGTCAGGGAGCAGAGCGAACTACTTCGTCATATCATCGGCAATCCCTTCCGCTCGTACCCAGCAGCGGCATCCTGGCCCGCCCTGCTGGTGGACTTGGCCCGACAACTCTATGATGGCGGCGAGGTGCGTCTAATCTTGCACGACGCCCTGGAGGACGCCGGCCGCGCCGATTTGGCCGAGCACTTCCGGGTCGAGGACTGGCACCCGAAAGGATGCTGGGTGCTTGATTCATTGCTCGGCAAGACTTGATTCTCAACGGCGCTTCACGTGCTGCTTTCGGCCAGGCTGCAACGTGACGCCAACTATTGCCAGGATCGGTCGCGGTTGCCTGCCGTTGGCCCATATTTGAGGTATGCTTGCGTGGCCCGACAGTTGCCCACGGGAAATTGCTCGGCGGGCCGGGTTGCCACCGATACCCCAGACCCGCAACGGGGTTAGACAGACAGCGCTCCGTACATCCCGAGAAACGGCGGTTTGCCTCCGATCCTGGCCCCTGGCCGCCGTTCGAGCCGTGACAGCTTGCATAGGAGGTCCGGTTCATGCCGATTCCGTGGCGTCAAGTCCTGGCTGCGGTGACTGCCGTGGCCGTTGCCGGCGTCGCGTCGGCCGCCGACGGCGAAGCCCCGGCGCAGCGCGACATCAAGCCGGTCGTGCAGCGCATCGACCAGGAAATCCAGAAAAAGCTGGACGAGGCCAAGCTCAAGCCGTCGCCCCGCACCGACGACGCCGAGTTTCTGCGGCGCGCCTACCTGGACATCACAGGCAAGATTCCCAGCGCCGACAAGGCGCGGGCCTTCCTCGATAGCCAGGAAGCAGACAAACGCGCCAAACTGATCGACGAACTGCTCGCCAGCCCGGACTACGGCCGGCATTTCGCCATCATCTGGCGGACCATGCTCGTCAAGCGCGACGAGGCCAACCGCACGCTGAACTCGCGCGGCTTCCAGGACTGGCTGACCGAGCAGTTCAACCAGAACCCCGGCTGGCACAAGACGGTGCAGGCGATGCTCACGGCCGAGGGCGAAACCGACAAGAACCCCGCCGGGTTCTTCTTCCTCGCTAATCGCGACATGACCCGCCTCGACCCGGCCAAGATCACCGGCACTACCTTCAACCTGTTCCTCGGCGTGCAAATGCAGTGCGCCGAGTGCCACAACCATCCGTTCGTCAGTGAATGGAAGCAGTCGGACTTCTGGGGCCTGGCCGCGTTCTTCGGCCGGGTGCGCGACACCGCGACTCCGGCCCGCGCCAACCAACCGCCCGCCACGGCGAATATCGCCGAGACGGCGGCGACGGCCAGCAAGACCGGCAAGCGGCCCGGCGGCGGCTTCGGCGGTCGGCCCATGCCTACCGGCGCGACCATCGCCATTCCGTCTGCCACCGACCCGAACAAGGTCGTCGGTTCCGCGAAGGCGAAGTTCTTCGAGGGCGAAGAACCCAAGCTCGGCAGCCAGCCGCCCTATCGGCCAGCGGTGGCCGAGTGGCTCACGTCAGCGGAGAACAAGTACTTCGCGAAAGCAGCGGTCAATCGCATGTGGGCGCATCTCCTCGGCCGGGGTTTCGTCAACCCCGTCGAGGACATGAACCACGACAACGAACCGTCGCACCCCGAACTGCTCCAGGCCCTCGCCAAGGAGTTCGGTGCTTCGGGTTTCGACCTCAAGCACCTGATCCGCTGCATCTGCAACAGCGAGACCTATCAACGTTCGAGCGCGCCCATCGCCGAGAACAAGGACGATGACAAGCTGTTCAGCCATCAGACCGTGAAGGTGATGAGCGCCGAGTCGCTCTACGACTCCTTGACGGCCGCGATGGGCTCCGAGCCGAGCGTCGGCGGGGGCGGCGGACGGCCCGGCGGGGGCGGTCAACGTGGCTTTGCCGGCGGCGCACGCGAGCAGTTCGTCCGCTTCTTCGATACCCGCGAGGAAGGCGACGACGCCAGCGATTCGGGCCACGGCATCCCGCAGTTTCTGCGCCTGATGAACTCCGCGCAGCTCAACCGTACCACGACCCTGGTCAACCGCCTGGCCAAGGAAGGGCTCAGCCACGACAAGGCCATCGAAGCCATGTACCTGAGCACGCTCAGCCGCCGGCCGACGCCGACGGAAGCCGAGAAACTCGGCGCGTACGTCGCCAAGCAGGCCGACCCGAAAAAAGGCTACGACGGCGTGATGTGGATTCTCCTCAACAGCGCCGAGTTCATGTGCATTCGTTGAACTTACCCTTCGGCCCCCGCCAGGGAGAGGGGCTGGAGGAGGGGATGTCGGGGATGGCATTGGCCAACCCTCGTCCACCCCTTTCCCGGCTGGGGCCGATTCACAAGGAGCTAGCCATGCTGCGTTCCCGCGACACCCTGACCCGGCGCGAGGCCCTGAAACTGTCGGCGGCCGGCGTCCTGGGCGCTTCCGTCTCCGGTTGGTTCGATACCCTGGCCAGCCATGCGGCCGATGCCGCGGCCCAAGGCGTCAAGCACAAGTCCTGCATCCTGCTCTGGATGAACGGCGGTCCCGCGCAATCGCACACCTTCGACCTGAAGGAAGGCGGCGAGTACAAGGCCATCGATACCAGCGTGCCGGGCATCAAGATCAGCGAGAACCTGCCCAAGGTCGCGCAGCAGATGCAGCATTGCTCGATCCTGCGCGGCATGTCCACCGGCGAGGGCAGCCACGGCCGGGCGCGCTACCTGATGCACACCGGCTACCGCCAGGGCTTCGGCGGCGTCAGCTACCCCACGCTCGGTTCGATCGTTTCCGCCGAACTGGGCGATCCGGACTTCGAGTTGCCGAACTTCGTGTCGGTGGGCGGCACCGTCAGCTCGGGCTACCTCGGGCCGCGCTATTCCGCGCTGGTCGTCAACGACCCCAGCCGGGGCGTGGAGAACCTGAAGCCCGCGACGGAACTGGCGGAACTGGACGAACGCGCTAAGCTGCTCGACGAGTTCAACCAGCAGCTGCTCGACAGGTTCCAGGCCAATCCCATCGAAGCCCAGCAGAAGGGCTACCAGCGCGCCGTCGCGCTGATGCACTCCGCCAAGGCCAAAGCATTCGAGATCGACCAGGAACCGGCGTCCGTGAAGTCCGCCTACGGTTCGGGCCGCTTCGGCCAGGGCTGTTTGCTGGCCCGCCGGCTGGTGGAAACCGGCGTGCCGTTCGTCGAAGTCTCGCTCGGCGGCTGGGACACGCACGGCGGCGCTGCCGCGCCTGTCAAGCGGCTCAGCGAGCAGATCGACGCGCCGTGGGCTGCCCTGCTGAGCGACCTGAAAGCGCGTGGCCTGCTGGACACCACGCTGGTGATCTGGATGGGCGAGTTCGGCCGGTCGCCCGGTAAGGGCACCAACCACTACCCGCGCGCCTGGAGCACGGTGCTGTGCGGCGGCGGTCTGAAGACCGGCCAGGTCATCGGCCGCACCGACAAGGCCGGCGGCTCCGTGGAGGACGGCAAGGTCGGCGTCGCTGACTTCATGGCCACGGTCTGCAAGGCCCTGGGCATCGACCCCGAAAAGCAGATCGTCTCCAAGAGCAACCGTCCGTTCCGCATCGTGGACAAGGGCGCGAAGATCGTGAATGGCCTGTTTGCTTGAGCCATCTGGCAAATCGAACCAGAGTCAAAGCACGAGCGGCGGAACTCGCGTTCCGCCGCTTGCTTGCGCTTGAACCACTTGCGGCTTCTCAAATCTCGGTGTGGCCTTCCCGACTTCGAGAAACTTCGGCAAGTGCATGAAATCGCGGTGAAGCCCCTGCGCGCCGCCAGGTGAAAGTCGTATGTCAATCTCGGCGAGCCGATGTGCGTATTCGCTCAGTGATTGTGCGAAGGGCGTTGCGATCTCCCGGGTTCTCAGGTCAAATCGGCCTGGAACGCCGCGAGTTCCGCGGAAAAGCCGCAATGGCGGTAAAGTCGCGCATCATCGGTACGGAAACTGCTTTGATGGCTGATCGCAACCGAGCCAGCCGTCGGAGCCTCACCCATCGCGAGCCGAGTCATGAATCAGAGCCATTCCGAAACGCTGCCGTCCAGCGTCCTTGAGCAGCTGGTCGCGGGCGTCCATCATCGCCTGAACTGTCGCATCCGCAACTTTCGCGTCCGCTACCACGACGGTGGTCTGGTCCTGGACGGCTCCACGCCGACCTACCATGTCAAGCAACTCGCGCAGCATTGCATCATGGAGTTGACCGACCTGCCCATTCTCGCCAACGAAATTGCCGTCGGCTAACCACTTTACCGCAGCGCTGTCCAGGGGTAGCCTGTAGGGCGATTCCGGTCGCCGTGCGCGGCCGTGGACGGAGTCTCGCTCCCGGAGTCCGAGAGCATGGGGATCGCAACCTGGGGTGGGCTGAGCGTGCCGGCGCTGCTGCTGAGCGTGGCGGTCGGCGGCGCGCTGGGTACCGGCGCTTACACCGTCCGCTACGCCGAGGGCTTGTCGTACCTGAGCAGCGACCCGAAGGCGTGCGTCAATTGCCACATCATGCGCGAGCAGTACGACGGCTGGCAGCACGGCAGCCACCATGCCGTGGCGACCTGCAACGACTGCCACACGCCGCACGAGCCGATCGCCAAATATCTCATCAAAGCCGAGAACGGTTTCTGGCACTCCAAGGGCTTCACCTTGCAGGATTTCCCGGAACCGATTCGCACGCGGCCGATCAGCGTGCGCGTGCTGAACGGTGCTTGCCTGCACTGCCATCAGGGTTTGGTCGGCGACATCCTCGGTCACGAGGCCCCGGCGGAACGCGGTTGCGTTCATTGCCACGCGTCGGTCGGCCACGGGCCGCAACGCTGAAAGGAACCAGGCATGACAGAGGCCGACGCCGCTCTCCCCACTCGCCGGCGCAGCTGGCCCTGGTATCTCGTCACCATTCTGCTCACCGCCGCCGCCACTTATGGCCTGGTGGCGCTGCTGATGAACATCAACGAGCGCAAGCAGGAAGGCCAGCAGCACTACCTGAAGCTAGTCGAACTGACCGAGGACACCATCGACCCGGCGGAATGGGGCAAGAACTTTCCGCGCCAGTACGACAGCTATAAGCGCACGGCGGAGAACACCGCGCGGCGGCACGGCGGCAGCGAGGCGATTTCCAAGCTGGACGACGACCCCCGGTTGCGGCGCATCTTCGCCGGCTACCCGTTCAGCGTCGATTACCGCGAGCGGCGCGGCCATGCCTTCATGCTGGAGGACCAGGACAACACCGAGCGCGTCAAACAATTCAAGCAGCCGGGCGCTTGCCTGCATTGCCATGCGTCGATCGTACCAGCCTACCGCAAAGCGGGCAGCGGCGACCTGATGAAGGGCTTCGAGACGGTCTGCGCCATGCCCTTGAAGGAAGCTCGCGCCCTGGTGGCGCATCCCGTGGCCTGCATCGATTGCCACGATCCCCAATCGATGCAGCTGCGCGTCACGCGGCCGGGCTTCATCAACGGCATTCGAGACTTCGCGAAACACGTGGCGGACGAACTGGCCGCCGGCAAGCAGGCGCCGCCGGCACCGCACCTGACCAGTATCCACCAGTGGGCCAAGCACTGGAACCAGGGCGATCGGAAACAGGAATACGACGTGAACGCGCTGGCCACGCGCCAGGAGATGCGCAGCTTCGTCTGCGGCCAGTGCCATGTCGAGTACTACTTCAAGGGGCCGCAAAAGGTGGTCACGTATCCCTGGCGACAGGGGCTGCGCGTCGAGCAGATCGAAAGCTACTACGACCAGGAGCAGTGGACGGACTACAAGCACGCGGAGACGGGCGCGGCGATTCTCAAGGCGCAGCACCCAGAGTTCGAGTTGTGGACCCAGGGCATCCACGCGCGCAGCGGGGTGTCGTGCGCGGATTGCCATATGCCCTATCAGCGTGAAGGGGCGATCAAGGTCAGCGACCACCAGGTCCGCAGCCCGCTGCTCAATATCGCGCGGGCCTGCCAGACCTGCCACCGCTACCCGGAGAGCGAGATCCTGGCCCGCTCGGAAGCGATTCAGGCGCGCAACCAGGCATTGATGGACCGCGCCGAAAACGCCCTGCTCGAACTGTACGACACCCTGAAGACGGCACAGGAAGCCAAGGTCGATCCCCAGGCGTTGCAAGCGGCGCTGGCATTGCAACGCAAGGCGCAGTGGCGGGTCGATTTCATCAACGCGGAAAACTCGCTCGGCTTCCACGCACCCCAGGAAGCGGCGCGGGTGCTGGGCGAGGCCATCGACTACGCCCGGCAGGGGCAGATCAAGGCTCTGGGCGGGAAGTGATCTACGGCGCGGCCGAACCGCCGGAAGCCTCGGCGATTGCAGGCTGTCCCGGCTGAACGTCAGGTCAATGAGGCGGGCGGGCTTCCCATTCGGCACCGCCAGGGAACGCGACGATGGCCATCAAAACCTCTCCCTCGGCAATCTGGAAAGCCAGCGTCTGGGGAACGTCTGCCCCAGGGCTCAAGCAGGCCATCCTGCACCATCTGCACTTCACCCTGGCCAAGGACGAACACAGCGCCACCCGGCGCGATTACTACGAGGCCCTGGTCCACGCCCTGCGCGACCGACTGATCCAGAACTGGTTGCATACCCAGCAGCGCTATTACGACGCGGGGGTAAAGCGCGTCTACTACCTGTCAGCCGAGTTCCTGATCGGCCGGCTGCTCGACTCCACCCTGATCAACCTGGACCTCCACGACGCCTGCCGACAAGCGCTGCAAGAACTCGGCCAGGAACTGGAGCCAATTATCGAACTGGAGTGGGACGCCGGGCTGGGCACCGGCGGCCTCGGCCGCCTGGCGGCCTGTTTCCTCGATTCGATGGCCACGCTGGGTCTGCCGGCCTACGGCTACGGCATCCGCTACGAATTCGGCATCTTCTATCAGAAGATCGTCAACGGCTATCAGGTCGAAACCGCCGACAACTGGCTCCGCTTCGGCAACCCCTGGGAAATGCCCCGGCCCGAGGATCTGTTCACCGTGCAACTCGGCGGTCGGATCCAGGAGCGGCGCGACGCGGGTGGCCGGCAGTGCTTCGACTGGGTCGATACCGAGACGGTCATGGCGATGGCCTACGACCTGCCGATCCCCGGCTACGGCAACGGCGTGGTCAACACGTTCCGCGTCTGGGGCGCCAAGGCGTCGCGCGAGTTCGACCTGGCCCATTTCAACCAGGGCGATTACATCCGCGCCGTCGAGGAAAAGAACCGCACCGAGAACATCTCGCGCGTGCTCTACCCGCGCGACGACCTGTCCGGCGGCCGGGAACTGCGGCTGCGGCAGGAGTACTTCCTGGTCTCGGCCAGCCTACAGGACATCGTTCGGCGCTACCGGAAGACGCACGCGGGCTTTGAGTGCTTTCCGGACAAGGTCGCCATCCAGCTGAACGACACCCACCCGGTACTGGCCATCCCCGAGTTGATGCGACTGCTGCTGGACGAGGCCAGGCTGGGCTGGGAGCAGGCGTGGGGGGTGTGCCAGCGAACGTTCGGCTACACCAATCACACGGTCTTGCCCGAAGCGCTCGAACTCTGGCCGGTGGACCTCCTCGCCTGCGTGTTGCCCCGCCATTTGCAGATCATCTACGAGATTAACCGCCGCTTTCTCGGCGATGTCGCCGCGCAGTTCCCCGGCGATCCGAAGCGGCTGCGCCGTCTGTCATTAATCGAGGAGGACGGAGTCAAGTCCGTGCGCATGGCCCACCTCGCGCTGGTGGGCAGCCATGCGGTCAACGGCGTTTCGGCCCTGCACACGAACCTCTTACGGCGCGAGGTGTTTCGGGACTTCCATGCTCTTTTCCCCGAGCGTTTCACGAACAAGACCAACGGTATCACGCCTCGGTTATGGCTGAAGAAGGCCAACCCCGCGCTGGCCAGCCTGATTACGCGCTGGATCGGCCCCGGCTGGGTGCGCGACCTCGACCAGCTGCGCCTGCTGGAACCGCACGCCGACAACGCCGGCTTTCGGGCCGAATGGCGGCAGGTCAAGCACCAGAACAAGATTCGTTTGGCCGAGTTCCTGCGGACCCACCACGGCATCGAAGTCGAAGTCGAATCGCTGTTCGATGTACAGGTCAAACGCATTCACGAATACAAACGGCAGTTGCTGAACCTGCTGCACGTCGTCGCGCTCTACCAGCGGTTGCAGGCCGGGCGTACGGCCGGCTTCGTCTCGCGCACCTGCCTGTTCGCCGGCAAGGCCGCCCCGGGTTATGCGGCGGCCAAGTTGATCGTCAAGCTCATCACGGCGGTCGGCGAGGTCGTTAACCGCGATCCGGGAACCAACCGCCTGCTACAAGTGCATTTCCTGCCCAATTACAGCGTTTCGCTGGGACAGCAAGTCATCCCGGCCGCCGACCTGTCCGAGCAAATCTCGACTGCCGGCACCGAGGCGTCGGGCACCGGCAACATGAAGCTGGCCCTCAACGGCGCGTTGACCATCGGCACGCTCGACGGTGCCAACGTGGAAATCCGCGAAGCCGTCGGGCCGGAGAATTTCTTTCTGTTCGGCCTCCGGGCCGAGGAGATCCGGGAGCTGCGCCGGCAGGGGTACGATCCCTGGCGCTACTATGACAACCTGCTCGAACTGCGGCAAGCCTTCGCGGCCATCCGCGAGGGCCGCTTCAGCCCCGAAGATCCCGCGCTGTTCCGGGCGCTCCTCGACGAGTTGCTCCTTGGCGGCGACCCCTTTATGCTGATGGCGGATTTCGCGTCCTACCTGGAATGCCAGGAACGAGTCAACGCACTCTATCGCGATCCCGAAGCCTGGACGCGCCGGTCGATCCTGAACGTGGCGCGCATGGGCTATTTTTCCAGCGACCGCACCATTCGCGAGTACGCCACGGATGTCTGGGAGGTGAAGCCATGACCGCCGAGGCCGCGAAGAAGCCGCCCGCCCATCCGAGCGGCGACAAGCGCTTCAAGCTGCTTGAAGTGGCGATGAAGCGCCATCAGTTCCGGCAGGACGCCTTGATCGAGGTGTTGCACGCCGCCCAGGAACTGTTCGGCTATCTCGAACTGGACCTGCTGCTGTTCATCGCCCGCCATCTGAAGCTGCCGCCAAGCCGCGTCTACGGCGTGGCGACCTTTTATCACTTCTTCACGCTCAAGCCACAAGGGAAGCACACCTGCGTGGTGTGCACCGGCACCGCCTGCTTCGTCAAGGGGGCGGACGCCCTGCTGGCTGCCGTCTCGAAGCAGGCCAGCGTGGCCTCGGGCGCGACCACGACCGACGGCGAACTCTCGCTGCTGACGGCGCGTTGCCTGGGAGCGTGCGGCATCGCGCCGGCGGTGGTGCTCGACGGCAAGGTGATGGGGCATCAAGACGCGGCTACGTTGTTGAGCGAACTGAAAGGACGCTTGCCCGATGGAACTCTCGGACCTGCATGACATCGCCGCGCGCGAACGCGCGAACCGGCCGCCGGTCGAAATCCGCTGTTGCTCGGCCGCCGGCTGCGTGTCGTCCAACTCTCCGGCGGTGCTGGAAGAACTGCGCGGCGCGGTCCAGTCCGCCGGCCTTCAAGACCGCGTCAAGGTGGCGGCGGTCGGCTGCATGCGCCTGTGCTGCCAGGGACCGCTGGTGCAGACCGTGCCGGACGGCGCGCTCTACCAGAAGGTCACGCCGGAATCCGCGCCCTCGATCATCGCCGGCTTGCAGGGTGGACAGGTCACGGCCGAACGCTGCGACGCCGCCGCGCCGTTCTTCACGCAGCAAGCCTCGGTCGTGCTGGAAAACAGCGGCAAGATCGAACCGGAGCGCATCGAAGCCTACATCGCCGTGGAGGGCTACCACGCGCTGCATCACGTGCTGCGCGAAATGACGCCAGCAGAAGTGATCCAGACCATCACGCGCAGCGGTCTACGGGGCCGCGGCGGGGCCGGCTACCCGACGGGTGTCAAGTGGGCCACGGTGGCCAAGAACCCCGGTGAGCGCAAGTACGTCGTCTGCAACGCCGACGAGGGCGACCCCGGCGCGTTCATGAACCGCAGCGTGCTGGAGAGCGACCCGCACCGTGTGCTGGAAGGCATGGCCATCGCCGGCTATGCCGTGGGTGCCAGCCAGGGTTACATCTACTGCCGGGGCGAATACCCACTGGCCATTGAACGGCTGCAAAAGGCCATCAAGCAGGCGAACCAGCGGGGCCTACTGGGCACGGACATTTTCGCCTCACCGTTCGATTTTCGTATCGACATCCGCATCGGCGCGGGGGCCTTCGTCTGCGGCGAGGAAACGGCGCTGATGGCGTCGATCATGGGCGGCCGGGGCACCCCGACGCCGCGCCCGCCCTATCCCGCCGAGAAGGGCCTGTGGGAGATGCCCACGCTGCTCAACAACGTCGAGACCTTCGCCAACGTGGCGGCCATCATCCGGCGCGGGCCGGAGTGGTTCGCGGGCATCGGCACCGAGCGCAGCAAGGGCACGAAGGTCTTTTGCCTGACCGGCAAAGTAGTCAACACCGGCCTGGTGGAAGTGCCGCTCGGCACACCATTGCGACGGATCGTCGAGGACATCGGCGGCGGCGCGCCGGATGGCGGGACCATCAAGGCGGTGCAGACCGGCGGGCCGTCGGGCGGCTGCATTCCCGCCGAATTCCTCGATACGCCCGTGGACTACGAATCGCTGGCCAAGCTCGGCTCGATCATGGGTTCCGGCGGCATGATCGTCATGGACCAGACGACCAACATGGTCGATGTCGCCCGATACTTCATGGAATTCTGCATGGACGAATCGTGCGGCAAGTGCGTGCCCTGCCGGGCCGGCACCGTGCAGCTGCACCGCTTGCTGTCGCGCATCCTCGCCGCCGAAGCGGGACCGGAAGACATGCAGCGCCTGGAGGCGCTCTGCCAGATGGTCCGCGATACCAGCCTGTGCGGCCTGGGGCAGACCGCGCCGAACCCGACGCTGAGCACGATTCACTATTTCCGCGCCGAGTACGAGGCACTGTTGCAGAAGGCCGGGCCGGGCCAGCGTCGCCGGCTGCCCCTGGTCGCCGCGACCGATAATTCTCGCTAGAGGTTTTTCGACCGGCTGTGGTGGTCCGCACAGCGGACCCTACGGCGTGCTGTAGGGTCCGCTGTGCGGACCATAGCGACCGGTGTTCCATCCTTCCGCGAATTGGCAGTGCAACAGAAGAGGACTGCTTCATGAGCGTGACCACGTTGACCATTGACGGCAAGCTCATCAGCGCCAGTCAGGATGAAACCATCCTCGACGCGGCGCGCGGGGCAGGCATCCAGATACCGACCCTCTGCTACGTGGACGGCCTGTCGGCCCACGGCGGTTGCCGGCTCTGCCTGGTTGAGATCGGCGGCAGCAGTCGGCTTCAGCCGGCCTGCTTCATGAAGGTCGCCGAAGGCATGGTCGTGCAGACCGATACCGAGAAGCTGCGTGAGTACCGCAAGATGATCGTCGAGTTGCTCTTCGCCGAGGGCAACCACGTCTGCTCGATCTGCGTGGCCAACGGCAACTGCGAATTGCAGACACAAGCAATGGACGTGGGCATGGACCACGAACGCCTCGACTACACCTACCCGCAACGGCAGGTGGACCTGTCGCACGAGCGCTTCGGCATCGACCACAACCGCTGCATCCTCTGCACCCGCTGCGTGCGGGCCTGCGACGAGCTGGAAGGAGCGCATACCTGGGACGTGGCCGGGCGCGGCAGCAATTCCAAGGTCGTCACCGACCTGAACCAGCCGTGGGGCGATTCGCCGACCTGTACTTCTTGCGGCAAGTGCTTCATGGCCTGCCCGACCGGCGCTATTTTCAAGCAGGGGGCCACCGTGGCGGAGATGGATCACCATCGCGCCAAGCTCGAGTTCCTGGTCAACGCGCGGGAGAAGAAGCAATGGCACGTTTGAAGCTGGCCACCGTCTGGCTGGGCGGCTGCTCGGGCTGCCATATGTCCTTCCTCGACCTCGACGAATGGCTGATCGACCTGGCCCAGCTGGCCGACATCGTCTTCACGCCGATCATGGACCGCAAGGTCTATCCGGAGAACGTGGACGCGGTCCTCGTCGAGGGCGCGATCGCCAACGAGGACCATTTCGAGTTCATCCAGGACGTTCGCGAGCGGAGCAAGCTGTTGATTTCCTTCGGCGATTGCGCCGTCACGGGCAATGTGACCGCCTTCCGCAACCCGCTCGGCAGTGCGCTGCCCGTGCTCGAACGCAGCTACCTGGAACTGCCCGACCTGGATCCGCACCTGCCGGTCGAGCCGGGCATCGTGCCGCGCCTGCTCGAGCGGGTGGTGCCCGTGCATGCGGTCGTGAAGGTGGATGCGTACTTGCCGGGCTGTCCGCCGCCGCCGGACCGCATCCGGCTGGCGCTGGAAACACTCGTCGCCGGCAAGCCGCTGGAGTTGCACGGCAAGGACATCAAGTTCGGTTGAGTAGGTCAGGCTTTCCAGCCTGACACGCAGCGCCGGCGGCTTGATGACGTTCCGCAGGCGTCCCAGTCAGGATCGCTCATCGCCGACGCCACAGTCAGGCTGGAAAGCCTGACCTACAAGAAATCGGGAGCAGTTCCATGGCCCAGCGCATCGTCATCGACCCCGTGACCCGGATCGAAGGGCACGCCAAGATCACGATCCAGCTCGACGACGCCGGCCAGGTGTCGGGCGCGAACTTCCACGTCGTCGAGTTTCGCGGCTTCGAGAAGATGTACGAAGGCCGGCCGATGTGGGAGATGCCCGGCATCACCGCGCGCGTCTGCGGCATCTGCCCGGTCAGTCACCTGATTTGTTCGGCGAAGGCGGGCGACCGCATCCTCGCGGTGGCCATTCCGCCGGCCGCCGACAAGCTGCGCCGGCTGATGAACCTGGCGCAAATCGTCCAGTCGCATGCCCTGAGCTTCTTCCACCTGAGCGCCCCCGACCTGCTGCTGGGCATGGAGAGCGACCCGACCCGGCGCAACGTCTTCGGCCTGATCGCTGCTGAACCCGAACTGGCCCGCGCCGGCATCCGCCTGCGCCAGTTCGGCCAGAAGATTATCGCCGGCCTGGGCGGGCAGCGCATCCACCCGGCCTGGTCGGTGCCGGGCGGCGTCCGCACCTCGCTGCCCGATGAAGACCGCCAGTGGATTCGCGGCCGGCTGCCCGAATCGCTGGCCACCGTGCAGACGGCTATCGCGCGATTCAAGAGCCTGATGCAACAGTACCGCAAGGAAGCCGAGACCTTTGGCAATTTCCCGACGCTGTTCCTGGGGCTGA
>JAEUIF010000404.1 GCA_016795185.1 Planctomycetia bacterium
GGAGTACCGAGGGATGTGCCACCCTGGCCGGCAATGAAGTTTGGTGAAGCAGCAGCTTCGGCGCGCATGGGTTTCAGCTTGCGTGTTGCCGTGGACCCGGTCTAATTGATAGGTCATACCAGGAGGCTGCTCCGCTGTTGCCGCTCCGGGAGAACGCCGTCATGGAGAAGAAGTTGGTGGTGGTTGCCGGTCAGGACAAGGACAAAGCCTTTGACCTGCCGGCGACGGGCACCTTCACCATTGGCCGCAGCAAGGAAAGCAACACGCAACTGACCGACCGCAAGGTGTCGCGCATGCACTGCGAGGTGCTGCTGCAACCCGGCAAGGTGGTGGTCACGGACAAAGAAAGCGCCACCGGCACCTTCGTCAACGAGCGCCGGCTGAACAAGGACGAGCAGTGCGTTTTGCGGGCCGGCGACGTCATCCAGATCGGCGAAACCCAACTCCGTTACGAGGACGATGAGGACGTATCAGAGGGAGCAACTGTGGTCGGAGCGGCCCTGCCGCTCGCGCCGGCGGCGATCGCGGCGCGTTCGTCCGGCGGCGGGGTGGCCGTCGCCGAGCATCCGCTGGCCGAGTTGCTCGGCGTTACCGTCGGCCATTACTCCATCGACAAGTTCCTGGCCGAAGGACGGAGCAGCGTGGTATTTCGCGCTCGCGACACCGGCGACGACCGCGTGGCGGCGCTCAAAATACTGAAGGACGGCCAGAGTAAAAGCGAAGGCGAGATGCAGCGCTTGCAGCGCACCTTGAAAAGCGTCTGCGGCGTCAAGCACGCCAATCTCGTGGGCCTGTACGACCTGGGCCGCGACAAGGGCCGCTGCTGGTTCGCGCTGGAACTGGTCGAGGGCGACAGTCTGTCGCAAGTCATCAAGCAGAGTGGCCTGGCGGGCCTGGTCGATTGGCAGCATGCCCTGCGCGTGGGCATGCACCTCGCCAAAGGTTTGGAGGCTCTGCACCAGCACAACGTGGTGCATACCAAGATCACGCCAGAAGCCGTGCTGATTAACAGCACCGACAAGGTCGCCAAGCTCGGTGGCTTGAGCGACGCCCGGCCGGTGGACCTGGCGCGCGAGAAGCCGGCCCGCGCCGAGGAAGTGCTGAACTATGCTGGCTTCGCGGCTCCTGAGCGCGCCCGCAACGCGATGTACGGCGATTTCCGCTCGGACGTTTACAGCCTGGGAGCGACCCTCTATGCCATGCTCACGGGCCGGTCGCCGTTTGAAAGCAGCAGCCCAGTCGAAACTTTAACCAAAGTGTTGGCCCCGGACCTGACGCCGGCCCGGCCCAAGGAATTCCAGTTCCTGATGCCCGATGCGCTGGAACAGGTCGTACTGCGGATGCTCTCGAAGAAACCCGAAGACCGGCACCAGACGGCGGGCGAGGTGCTCGCGGACCTGGAGCGCGTGGTCAAGGGGCAGAACGTCGCGCCGGCGGCTGCCCAGGGCTATCAAGCGCCGGTGAACGCCGGTCCCAACGCGGCGTCGTCCGAGGGCACGATTCGTATCACCTGCGGCGGCTGCGGCCAGCACCTCAAGCCGCGGCGCAAGTTCATCGGCACCCAGGTGCGCTGCCCGACCTGCAAGAAGTTCCTGGTGGTGCCGGAAAACGAAGGCCCGGTGCAGCCGCTCGATGCCCTGACGCCGACCCCCGCGCCGGCACCGTTCTCCACGCCCATGCCCTACGCGGCGAAGCCGACCTCGGCGTCCTCGTTCGTGGCACCGCCGGCCACCCCGAGCGCGGTGCCGGAACCGACCGAAGAAAAGCAACTGCCGAAGCCGCTAGTCATCGGGGTGGCGGCG
>JAEUIF010000333.1 GCA_016795185.1 Planctomycetia bacterium
GCGGAAGCTCGGATTCGGGGCGGGTGCCGAGAGTTGTTCCGCCTGGCGGCGCATGTCCGCGTTCGGCTCGATGCCGATGACCTGCCAGCCGCGCGCGGCGAATTGTCGGCTCGAAATGCCCGTGCCGCAACCGACATCGACGATCACGGATTGCGGTCCTAGCCGGCAGTGTCGTTCCAGGTGGTCCAGCGCCGCGCCCGGATAGTTGGGCCGGCTGCGGTCGTAGATCTCCGCCAGGCCGGTGAAGCGGCCGGTGGGATCGAGTGCATTGAGTTCGCTCATGGTCGAAGTTCCGGCGATTGCCCCTGACACGGAACGGGCCGCCCGCTAGCATGCGAGAATGGCCCACGGCAGATGGAACGGGAGAGCGCCGACGGATGACACTTCGCTTCACGGTCCTGGCCAGCGGCAGCAGCGGCAACGCCAGCCTGATTCAAACGGACGCCGGCGCGGTGCTGCTCGACATCGGACTCGGGCCGCGACAACTCACGGAACGATTCGCGGCGGTCGGCGCGAGCTGGGAGCAAATCGCCGCCGTGCTGCTGACCCACACCCACGGCGACCACTGGAGCGATCGTACGCTCGGACTGCTGCGTCGCCGCCAGATTCCGTTGTACTGTCATCCGCTGCATCATCCGGGTTTGCTCGGCAACGGCCAGCAGTTTCAGCGCTTGCTCGATGCGGGACTCGTCCGCGACTTCGATGCCAGCCGTGATTTCGACCTCGGCGGCGGACTGCGCTGTCGAGCGCTGGCACTCTCGCACGACTGCCAGCCGACCTTCGGCTTCCGCTTCGAGAAGCAGGTGGCTCTGTTCGGTCCACCGGCGGCGCTCGGTTACGCCGCCGACCTGGGCTGCTGGTCGCCGGCGCTGGCGGCGGCGCTGGCGGACGTCGATCTGCTGGCCATCGAGTTCAATCATGATGTGGGCCTGGAATACGCCAGCGGCCGTTCCGCTCAGTTAATCTATCGCGTGCTGGGTGATGGCGGCCATCTGTCGAATGCTCAGGCGGCGGCGCTGCTGGAAGACATCTTGCGGCGTTCGACGCCCGGCCGCTTGCGTCATGTCGTGCAGCTGCACTTGAGCCGCGATTGCAACCGCGTGTCACTAGCTCAGGAAGCCGCGCGGGTCGTCGCGCAAGCCGCGAACCAGGAACTGCAAATCCACTCGGCAAGCCAGCATCGCCCCGGACCGACGCTGCTGGTCGGCAACTCCACCCGCAGCGTGCGGCCTGCTCGTCGTACTTCCAGTACACCTCGGCGGCGCGCTGCTCCGACCGCGGCTCCCTGGTTGCCCGGCTTCGAGCCGTGAGCGTTCAGCGCGGCAACAAACGCCACTTGCGCGACTCGATGTTGTTCTCCCGCATGGCTCCAGCCTCGTCCACTTCCCAGGTGCGCGTCAGCAGCAGCCCCGCCACCGGCGTTTCGCCCTCCAGCGACTCGCGATAGCCCTGGTCCCCCGCGATCTCGCATTCCAGCCGGGGTCGCTGCGCGGAATCGTAGATGCGCAGCGCGTGGGGAGCCAATCCCGCAACCGCGCCGCCTCCCACGATCACGATGGGCTGGCCCGAGGTCAGCCAATCCAGAGGGAGATGCCGGCCGAGTTCCTCAACGTCGAAGAGCTTCCAGAACGTGGCACTGCTGCGTGCGGTTGTGAACAATAGCACGAAGTCGTGCGCGGTCTGGAACGCATCGCGTAGCGACGGCACTCCCGGCCGCGCCGGTCCCGGAGTCAGTTGCAACGGCAGGCCAGGGACGGATAGCTCCGCCAGCCGTTGTCGCGCTGCCTGCCACGCCGCTTCGTCGAGCGCTTCGAGGTTTCGTAGTTCTTGCAACCGCTGTTCCGCCACGGTGCGACTGAAGGCCACGTAAGACAGCAGCGGCGTGCGGTCTGGCTCCGTCGGACGCTTGAAGACGCCCAGTGGACGATCGAGAAACAGCGCTGTCCCCAGTTCCTGCAACTCCGCGGGGGTAGCCAGGTCCGCGATGCTGCGTTGGAGCACCGCGCGGCCCGTGTCCGTCCAGCGTGGCGTCGCTGCCTGGTCGGCAAACAGCCGTTTGTTGCGGCGGGCGGGCTCGGCGATTTCCTCGTCGGCGATGTGTGGAAACTCCGCGGGCAACACGCGGCTGTTCTCTCCCGGTGAGGTCGGCGACTCCGGCACCGGATGTCCCTGATACCGGCAGCGCAGCAGCCAGCCCTGGCGCAGGCCGCGTCGCCGCAGCCGTGCGGCGCGGTCGTCCTCGCTTCCGCCGAGAAACAGGTCGGGCCGACGTTCGGCCAGGTCCAGAAGGGCCTTCAAGGCAGCGTCGAGCAGCAAGGCATCCGGATAG
>JAEUIF010000359.1 GCA_016795185.1 Planctomycetia bacterium
AGAGGGGTTGGGGGTGAGGGGTGGATCTTGCAACGACCTACCCTTTTCCCCTCACCCCAACCCCTCTCCCGCAAGGGGAGAGGGGCAGTCCACCGCTGCTCGCCGGAAATCGTTACTTCTTCGGCGACGCCTTGCGCGTCAACTCGATGGTCACCGTCGAGGTCTTGTCGGCCTCGACGCCGACGGTTTCCGCGCCTTCCGTCTTGGACTCTGGCTTGGCGCTGATGACCTTGTAGGTGCCCGGCTTCACGTTCTCGAAGACGAACTCGCCCTTGTCGTTGGTCTTCTTGGCATCCACCGCCGTGGTGCCCTTCTCATCGGCCAGCGTGACGTTCAGGCCCGGCTGCGGCCGGGGGCCTTCCAGCACCTTGCCCTTGATGGTGCCGGCCGGCGGCGGCGGATCGACCAGGATGACCTGGGCGGTCTTGATCTCGCTGGTGCCCGCGCCGTTGGTGAAGCGGACGGTGATGTCCACCGCTTTCTTGTCGGCCGGCAATGGCAGCGCGGCGGCCCAGGCCGTGCCACCGGGGGCCAGCACCGCGGGCAGCGGCGTGGCGTCGGGCGGCAGCTTGCCATCCTTGGGCGCGATCAGGAAGAACTCGGCCTTCACGATGCCCGACTGCGGGTCGGCCGCCGTCGCCTGCACCGGGAACGGTTTGCCCTTGATGGCCTTCGCCGGGAAAGCCAGGAAGTCGAGCTGCTCCGGCGGCGTGGTATCAAAGACCACGACGCCCTCCTGCGCCAGGTCCGGCGAGGCCCCACCGCCCAGGCGGACGCGCAGGGCGTGCTCACCCACCAAGCCGGCAGTGTCGAGTTCGTAGGTCCAGTCGCTCACTTCCGTGCGGAAGAGGAAGCCGCCCTCGGGCATCTCCGGGCTGTAGAAGACTTTTCGTTGCCGGCTGCCGGGCAGCACCACGGTTTCGGACTCGTCGAAGTTGCCGTCGAGGTCGCGGTCCACGCCGATCTCGACGCGAGCATCCAGCGGCAGGTTGTCGGTTTCCAGGCGCAGCGGATAGCGCGGCACGGGGACCGTCACCAGCCGGAAGCCGCCCTTGGGCGCGGGCACGTTCTGCACCACGCGCAGGGCCGGTTCCTTCGACAGATCGAAGGCGGTGGCCGTGGCCCGGCGGTGGAACTCGGCCGGGAAGATGAACGAGCGCTGCATGCCGTCGGCGGTCAGGTAGACCGTGCCGGTGCGGCCGAGGTCGGCTTCCCCGAGCAGGGCCACCAGCTTCTTCGACTGACCGGGGCGCAGGATGACTTCGTGCAGGTTGCCGTCCTTGCCCGGTTCCTTGGCGCTGGGCGGGCGCGGCCCGTCCGGGCGCACCACCAGGTCCACCGGGCACGGCGGCCCGCTGAACGTGGGCAGCGGCGTCACGGTCACGGTCAGCTTGCCCGCGCCGTACGATGCACTCGCTTCCAGGTATTGCGACGGCGTCAGCACCAGGACCGGTTCGGCGCGCGTTTCGATCAGCTTGTTCTTGTCGTCGAACAGCAGGAAGGTGAGCGCGAATGGTGGGCCTTGCAGCGCCGGCCAGTCCGGCTTCTTGGCCTCGGCCGGCGGGGCCTTGGGGTCAATGGGCGGGGCCGGTGGCGCGGGCTTCTTGTCGGCCGGCGGCGCGGGCGGCGCGAAGGTCACGCGCTGCGTCTTGCCGGGCGCTGCGGTCACGCTGGCGCGGGTCAGTTCGGCCTTGTCGCCCGTTTGCACGACCACGGTCAGCTTGCGCGACTCTTCGCCGGGGTTCTTGACGAAGACGAAGAGCGGCTGTTCGACGTTCGGCCGCAGGATCAGCTTGGCCAGCCCATCCGCATCCGTGGGATGGGTGCTGAGGACCAGCGACGGATTGGTCTGCGCCTGGGCCGCAACGGTATCGGTGGCGTGCAGGCTGACGAGCAGCAGCGCCAGGGCCACGGCTTGCAAGCCGGCCCGGCCGGCGGTCTGGAGTCGCATCATGGCAATCGTCCTTTCCACTGCGGGAAGTGACGGACCGTCCTGGCCCGTCGTGTTCCGAGAAGTCTCTAGTTTTCCAGGCGAGCGGCGGGCGTAAGCCCGCTGTTCAAACTACCAGCGATTGGCGCTTCCAACAGCGGGCTTACGCCCGCCGCTCGCCAATCACCACGGCAAGTCCTCACTCGGCGAAGGTCCGATACTCCGCGGCGGTCTCGGCGAAGAAGGTCGTGCCCGCGCCGCCCGCCTGTTGGCTTTGCCGGCGGTACGAGTCCGCCAGCCAGCTGTAATAGGCCCGCACGTCCCGGCGGCGTTGCCGGACCGCGGCGCTGGTACGTGACTCGTCTCCCAGGAAATCGTTCGGGTCGAGCAGAAACTCCAACCGCGACAGGCCGGGTAGGTCCTGGGCGGCGGTGCGTTCCTTCCACAATTTGGGCAGATCGACGGCCAGCGCCTGGCGGACGTCGTCGCCGAGCTTCTCCCACCGCGCCCGCGCCGATGGCTGGTTCGCCTGGGCGCGGATGTCGGCGTCCAGCTTGTCGAGGTCGGCTGCCGACAGTTTCAACCAGTGCAGCGCCAGCCGGGCGCGCAGGGCGGCCCGTTCGTGTTCCAGGGGCGCGGGCGGCAGCGACTTCTTCGCCAGCCGGCGGCCCAGGTCCTGCCGGGCGGTCCACAGGTCTTTCCGCTGCGGGGCGGTCAGGCAGGGGCTTTCGAGCAACGCCTGCATTTCCAGATACTGTGCCACATCATTTTGTGACGCCTGTTTGATGAGTTGCTGCAAAGCTTCCGGGCCGAAGGGCTGTTGCAAGTTGGCCAGCGAGCGACGCAACTCGGCGGATAGCCGTTGCACCTCGGACAGCTTGTTCAACGGTTGATTGGCAGGCTGAGCCAGCAGTTCGGACAGCCGGCCCGTGGTTTCCGCCGCCGCGAGCCAGTCGCGTTCGAGTCCGGAATCGAAGTGCGGCCGGGCCGGCAGGTACGGCGCGAAGCCGGGCAGCAGTACGCGGGCTTCCGCCAGCCGTTGCGCGGCGTCTTCCAGGGCGACGACCAGGCCGTCGATATCCTGATAGCGGGCTTCCGCCGCTTGCAGCAGTTCCTGGGCCTGCTTCATCTTCGACGGCGGGCCGCCCTCGATGAGAATGGCTTCGCCCTGCTCGCGTTTCTCGGCGGCTTCGTCGAGTAGCGGGCGGACCCAGGGCAGCAGCGCCGGGTCCACGGCGGCGGCTCGTTCGCCCAGCTGCACCGTCCGCAGCGCCCAGCGGACGACTTCGGGATACCACTTCCGGCCTTCATCCGCAGCCACCCCGGCGACGCGCTGGAGGAACAGCGTCTCGACGTAGCGCGGCCGGGCTTGTTGCCCCTGCACGATCCGGTCGAGCAGCCGGACGCGCTCGGGCGTCGGCAGGTCGTCGCCCGCCGCCAGGTCGAACGCGGCCCAGGCCAGGTCGAAGGACGGCTTGTCCTGGTGCTTCTTGGCGAAATCGCCCAGCAGCTTCTGCCGTTGCTTGGAATCCTCGTCGGGCTTGCCGCCGGTCCCATCGGCGAGCTGCCCCAGCAAGGTTTTCAGGTCCGCCTTCACGCTCGCATCCGGCTGCGCGCCGAGGGCGACTTCCAGGGCCAGGGTGCGCGGGGCCGGCCGACGTACGGCCTCTTGCGCCCGCTGGAAATGTTCTTGCAGGGCTTGCAGGTCGGCCGTCAGTTCCTTCTGGATGCGCTGCGGATCGCCGACGCCGCCGCGCCAGCGCTGCTCCGCACGCAGCACCGCGACTTCCAGCTGTCGGAACAAACGCGGCGACAGGCGCGGTCCACCCGCCGCGCGCCAGCGGTCGCGCTGCTGCCAGCCGGCGGCCAGCCAGTCGGGATAGACATCGGGCGCGGGCAATTCGCTGGCAACCGGCTCATCGCATTCGTCGAGCGGGAAATCCGCGGACTTGCCGTAGAGGCGCGGCGTCTGGGCGGCGTTGCGATGGCGGACGGTCCATTCCGGCACCTTGGCGGTGACGTAGTCCGCCAGTTCATGCACGGTCACGCGCCGGTCGCGCGACTTCTGCTGCGCTGCGGCACCGTCGGCGAAACCGCGCAACCCTTCGGCCAGAAAGTAGCCGAAGGCTGACTGCTTGCGTTCCTCCCAGACCTGCGTAGTTTCGTTGCGCTGGCAAGCGGTCAGCACCGCGAACGGCAGCTTGCCTTCCTGGTCGAGCCGGGTCAGCTGGTCGTGGACCTGACTGCCCACGTCATCGGCCAGCACGCCCAGGCGCGAGTCCGCGAGCGGGCGACCGAGATCGAGCAGCAGCAACTTGTGAGAAGCCGGGCAGCTGCGCAGCGCCTCCAGCACCTGGTCGAGCGGCACCCAGGTATCGGGCTGATCGGGCGAGGCATCCGCCGGCAGCAGATAGACCGCTCCCTGATGGCCGCGCGCCAGCGCCGACAGGTGCAGCACGACCGTGGGTTCGCGCCGGCCGGCGAGTGCTTCGAGCTGTTGCAGCAGCGGCCCCTTGCTCTGGCTTTCGTAAGCGACGGTCGAAGCGCCGTCGGACGGGCGGCCCGGCGCGAAGATCTGCTGCAAGGTTCGGCCGTCCTGTTCGGCCCAGGCGTTGGCCGGATAGAAGCGTTCGCGATATTCGGTGATGGGAATGTTGAGGTAGAACAGGCGAGGCCCGCGATCAATGACGAGCAACAGTAGCGCGCCGATGGCTCCGACCAGCGCCAGGATGCCGGCGATCAGCAAGAACAGTTGGCGTTGCCGTTTGGCCTGCTTGCCGGCGGGCTGGGCGTACATCGCCTGGGTTTCGGCACCGACCCAACCACGGGTGCGCCGCGTCGGGGGAGACGGTTCGTCATGCGCCATGTCCGCCTCCCAATGGGAACGAAGTTGCGAATTGGCCCATGCCTCTTACGGGCGAATCGGCGGAGTGTGACGGGTATTTGCGTGTGGTTGTTGTCTTTACCGCGAAGCGGTTACACTCCACAGCCCAGGGTCGCGCAGCGCACCCTGGGTGAACAGCAAACCCCGATCCGCTACCCCGAAGGGGTTGTACAACCGTGGCGGCCTGTATCGTGCAACCCCTTCGGGGTAGACCCAACCTCGTTGCCA
>JAEUIF010000475.1 GCA_016795185.1 Planctomycetia bacterium
AGTTCACGGCCGGCTTTGGCGTCGATCCGCAGTTGCAGGTCCAACGGCAACTGATCGACAAGTCGCGCACCACCCAGGGCGGCAACCAGGTGCTGCGCTACGACTATCGCATCCTGGTCAGCAGCTACAAGTCCGAGAAGGTCAGGCTGCAAGTCTGGGACCGGCTGCCGCACGCCGAGAACGACACCATCGGCGTCAGCCTGGTGCGCACGTCGCCGGAGTTCTCCAAGGACGCGGTTTATCAGCGCGAGCAACGGCCGCATAATCTCCTGCGCTGGGATGTGATGGTGGACCCCGGCCTGAGCGGCGAGAAGGCCCTGGCCATCAACTACGAGTTCAAGCTCGACCTCGACCGCAACATGACGATCGGCAGCTTCCAGACGGCGGCCGGCTCGCGACCCGACGCCGCGCCGACCGCCGCGCTGGCCCCGATGCCGTCTGCCCTGCCGCCGATGACCAGCAGCGAGCAGGCGCGCGTCAACACCATGATGGCCAAGCTCACTCCGGAAGACCGCAAGCTGGCCGAAGCGCAGGTCTTCTGCGCTCTGGACCAGGAAAGCCCACTGGGCTCGATGGGACCGGTGCTGAAGGTGATGTGCAAGGGCACGCCGGTCTTCCTCTGCTGCAAGGGCTGCGAGGCCGAAGCTCGTGCCAACCCCGATCAGGCCCTGGCGGCGCTGGCCAAGCTACAAGCGAAACTGCGTTCGTCCGTGAAGAAATGATGCGGGCAGGCATTGCATGATATAGCCGCAGGCGCGAAACCCAGCGGGGATCGTCTGATCCTCGCTGGGTTTCGCGCTACTTGCTTTCAGGTCTGTGCGAGGACTCCATTTTCAAGATTAGCTGACAGCTGATAGCTGTCAGCTATTCCTGGGCTTATTTCGCGACTGCTTGCCAGGGAGTGTGCCGACGGAGTTTTACCGCGTTGTCGCCCGACAGAACGGTGACCCGCTGATTGTCCTCAGCAAGTGGGGCGGCGACGGCGAGTATTTCCACGAGTTGACCAAGATTCCCGGCTAACTGGGCCGACCGACCCAGTCGTACGCGCCGGGTGTGAAAGTCGCTCGCGAATGACGGTAAAAACAGCCCCACAGCGCATGGGGCAAAATGAGCGAAGCATGAACCCGGTGGAATTTCGCAAAATTCCGTGCCGCCTCCGGCGCGAGCCTGCATTATGGAGGTGAAAGCAGCCTGTCGCGGAGCGCCAGTCATGGCCCAGGGGCAGTTGAAAAGCGTGGTTTCCTTTCTCGTCGGCCTGGCGCGCGGCCCGGTGGGCGGCACGCTTTCCGACCGGCAGCTGCTGCGGCAGTTCGTCGCCAGCCAGGATCAGGAAGCCTTCGCGACCCTGGTGCGACGGCATGGGCCGCTGGTGCTGGGTGTGTGCCGGCGGCTGCTGCGCCAGGAGCAGGACGCCGAGGACGTCTTTCAAGCAGTCTTCGCCCTGCTGGCCCGCAAGGCCGATTCCCCCTTCTGGCACGAATCCATCGGCAACTGGCTGTACGGCGTGGCCTATCGCCTGGCGCTGCGAGCGCGGGCGCGGGCGTCCGTGCGCCGTCGCCACGAAGAACAGGCCGCCGCCATGCAGCATCCCACGAACGTCGAGGTTGGCCAGGCGTCCGAACTGCGCCTCTGGCTGGACGAGGAATTGCAGCGTCTGCCCGAGAAGTACCGGATGCCGTTGCTGCTGTGCTACCTCCAGGGCCAATCGCGGGAGGATGCAGCCCGGCAACTTGGTTGGTCCGCCGGCGAGATGAAGGGCCGGCTGGAACGCGGACGCGATCTGCTGCGCGCACGCCTGGCACGGCGCGGGCTGGCGCTGTCGGCGGCGGCGCTGCCCGGCGTGCTCGGGCAAGAAGCCCTGGCGGCGATTCCCGAAACGTTGATTCGATTCACGACTCAGGCGGTGGTGGCCGGCACGCTGTCCGCGCCGGCTGCCGCCCTGTTACAAGGAGCATTGCAGACCATGTTCTGGACCAAGGTGAAAGCGGCGTGCTGCGGGATGCTGGCGGTGGCCGTGCTCGGCACGGCCGGCTGGTGCGCGCTTTACTCCGCGAAGGTCGAAGCCACCGTGCTGGCACCCAATACCGTCGAGCCCAAAGCCGCCCCGCAGGACGCCGAGCCGGCCAAACCCACGGACGGCAAGTTGGAAGCCAGGCTGTCTCTGACGAAGCGGGAGTTCGTGCCGGGAGATGCCGTCATTATTCAGTTCACGACCAAGAACGTCGCGAAGGAAACGCTCGGCCTGTGGAGCCGGTCGTGCTCCTGGGGACACGAGGTCTATTCTCTCGAAGTGACCGACCCAGCGGGCCAGCGCTGGCTGCTGCATGAACCGTCGCTGGACTGGAGGCGGAATGTCCCCATGGCCAAAGACCTGAAGCCAGGCGAGGAATTTTCCGTGGACCTGGACCTGCCCAAACTGGCGGGCAGCCGGGTTCCCGCCGAGGTGAAGAGAACCGATCCGGCGCGAGCGCAGCTGGTGAAGAGCGAATGGCAGGCCCCACTGGCGGTGGGCGTGTATCGTATCCGGGGCGTCTACGCGGCGAAGAACGAATTCAAGGGCGATCCGACCTGGGTGCGGTTGATGCATCTCTGGGAAGGCCGGCTTGTCACCGAGGCGGTGCAGGTCACCATCCGGGAGCCCGCCGCCAAGCAACCGTAAGCCTCAGAGCAGGCTGATCCGACGGCTCGCCAAATGCAACGGTTCAGGCCGCCCGACGATGACGCCGTGCTCGAACGCCACCGCTCGCACCGGCACCCGCCGACGCAGCAACACTTCCGCCCGGCCCTCGAACGCCACCGGCACATACCGGCAAGCTGTGCCCCGGACGTGCCCCGGCCGTGCGGGGTCCGGGCCTTCCACCAGCACATCGAGTTCCCGGCCGAACAAGCTCGCCGCATAGCGGCGGGCTTGTTCTTTTTCCAACGCTTGCAAGCGCTCGCGCCGCTCGGCCACCACTTCCGGAGACACGCGGTCAGGCAGGTCTGCCGCCGGAGTGCCGCGCCGCGGACTGTAGGAAAAGATGTGGACCTTCGCGAAGCCGACGTCCTCGATCACCCGGCAGGTGGCGGCGAAGTCGGTTTCCGTTTCGCCGGGAAAGCCGACGATCACATCCGTCGTGAACGCGGGCTTATCGAGCGCTTGTCGCAACCGCTTGCAACGTTCGAGAAAGCCTGCCGAACGATAGCGGCGCTTCATCAGGCCCAGGATGCGGTCGGAACCGCTTTGCAGGCACAGGTGCAGGTGCGGGCAGACGCGGCGAGATGCCGCCAAGGCGTCCACGAACTCGCCGCGCACTTCCGCTGCTTCCAGGCTGCTGAGCCGCACGCGAAAGTCGCCGGGCAACCGGTCCAGCGCTGCCAGCAAATGCCAGAGCCGCGACCAGTCGGCCTTCGACTTGCCCCGGCTCAGGTCGATGCCGTAGTGCCCCAGGTGAATGCCCGTCAGCACGACTTCGGGACAGCCACCCTCGACCAGCTGCGCCACTTCGTCCACTATTCCCGCAATCGAGCGACTGCGCACCACGGGCCGCACACTCGGAATAATGCAAAAGCTGCAATGAAGCAGGCAGCCATCCTGCACCTTCACGAAAGCCCGCTGATGGCCATCGAAGCGGCGAATGCCCGTGGGCAAGCGGGTAACGCCAAAGTCGCGAAAGTCTTCGAGTACCCGTTGCTTGTCGGTGACGACGCGGGTGACACCCGGCAACTTACCCACCGCCTCCGGGTCGCGCGTGGCATAGCAACCCATCACGACAATCGCGGCCTGCGGGTTCGCCGAATGCAGTCGGCGAACGAGTTGGCGGGTCTTGGCGTCGCCCTCATGGGTGACGGTGCAACTATTGACGATGCACAGTTGCGGACTCTCGGCGTCGCCGGCCTCGCGCCAGCCGTTGAGTTCCAGCGTCTCCTTGAGGTACTGCGTCTCGTACTGGTTGACCTTGCAACCCAGCGTGAGGAGACGGACGGTGGAAGGTGTAGTCATTCAGGAGATACTCGATCCGCACGAGCTTACTGCTTCTTCCAGAATGCTGCCGGGCCAGAGCAGCCCAAGAGCAACCGGCTGGGCGGGAAGTCGGCGCTACGACAGGGCTACTTCCCTTCCTTCGGCGCGTAGCCTTTCCACACCCATTCGATCGCGTGCGGGAGAAACTGCGCCTGCGCGTTGCCAATGCTGTGGCCAGCGCCGCGACAGAAGAGGTACTGATATTCGTAGCCCTTCTCCTTCAATACCTTGGCCATCCGGTGATTGGCTTCCACCCAGTCGTGCATCCCGTCGCGCATCACGTTGGGGTTGAGCAAATCCTTGTCGCCGACCGAGATGAACAGGCGGATCGGCTTCTTGGGTTCCTTGGGAATCAGGGTTTCGTGGAAGCCCCAGGCGCCGTCGGGATACTTGGGATCGAACGGCCAAGCCTGGTTCACGAAGGTGCCCGAGGTCGTCAGCACCCGGTGGTAAAGGTCGTTGCGGAACCAGGCCATGATGAGCGCGGCCGAGCCGCCGGAACTGTTGCCCATCGCCGCGCGGCCGTCGGGGTCCTTGGTCAGCTTCACGTTGCAATGCCTCTCCACGCGCGGCAGCACTTCCGTTTCGATGTACGTGGCGTAGTCGCCGTTCATGTTGTCGTATTCCTTGCCGCGTTCGTGCCCTTGCGCATCGCCGCCACCGTTGGCAATGGCGATGAGGACAATGGGAGGAATGCGTTTCTGGGCAATCAGGTTGTCGAGGATGGTCTTGTAGCCGTTGGCCTGTCCGGGGCCGTCGTGGACCACCATGAACGGCGCTTCGGTGCCGGGCTTGTACTGGGCGGGAACGTAGACCCCGATCGCACGCTTATAGTCAATGGTGTGCGTCTCGACGATCAACGTCTTCGGGTTATTCGGATCGACCTTGCCGAACTGCTTGCGGGCGATGCCCGGGTTGAAGAGCTTCGTCTCCTTCGAGTCGATCGTGAACTGCTGCACCTTGCCCTGCGGAACGCCCTCCACCGCCTTGCGCTCGGGCGCGGTGACATACTTCGGCCCGATGACGAAATTGTCATAGGCATCGAGTGGTGGATTCTCCCCTTCCTTCAGCACCTTGAACGGCGGAGCGCCTTTGTCGTCGTAGTTGCGTACGGGCTGTGCTCCCGCCAAACCGGAGCATGCGAATGCCACGAGCAGGGTGAGCGCGAACGTCTTGTACATGGAACTCTCTCGAAGTTGTTGAGATTTTCTTGTCAGTAGTCGTCTAATCAGGGTCCGCCCCTCGCCCCTTGCGGGAGAGGGGTTGGGGTGAGGGGTGCAAGTGATCGTAAACCTGCTGTTTACCCCTCACCCCAACCCCTCTCCCGCAAGGGGCGAGGGGCTTCAGGGCTTCATTCCACCCACACCGGCTGACTGAAAGCGCCATTCGCGGCAATGTCCCAGACCTCGAACCGGACCCACTTCGCGCCCTTCAGTTCGACCGGCACTTTCAGCTCCTTGCGGGAAAACGCGGCTTCCACGCTCAGGTCGATGCGCTGGCGGCGGACTTCCTTGCCGTCGCCCAAAATCACCTCGGCGAAAGCCGGTGGAAAGGTCCACTCGATGTGGGCCTCGACATCGACCTTGCCGTCGGCCGGCAAACGCAGGGCTTGGCCGCTCTCCTTCCCGCCGACCGTGAACCGGGGCAGCAACATCTCGCCGGTGCTGACGAAGAACTGACCGTTGCGCAGCGCGTCCACGAGCGGTTGCCAGCCGTCCTCGAAGCGCGGCAGCCGGGCCAGCTTGACGTAATTGACGTTCATGTGGCCGTACAGTTCATAGTCGGGCTGGACCTTGAAGACATCGACCTCGCCCAGCACGTATTTTCGCGGCTCCCAGTTCGCCATGTCGTTGAACAGATCGAGCACTCGCCGGCCCAGGCGCGGCTGGGACAGGTCCGCAGGCATGTTTTTCCACGCCGCTCCCAGGAAGCGGTCGGAGCGATAGAACTCGGTTTCACGGTACTTGTCGGGGAAGCCGTAGGACGACTTGATGCGCGGGTGGGCGGTCCACATCAGCCCCTGCTCTTTCTCGAAGAGGCGGAGCACATCCGCCGGGTTTTTCACCGCGTACACCGAGCCGACGCCCTCGACTTTCTGCTCGAACGGTGCATCCGGCTTGGGGTGCAGCAGCCAGTAGACCGGCCGGGGAAACAAGCTGATCCAGTGGCCGCCCAGGTGTACGTTCGGCTCCTCGCCGGGCACGAGTAGAAAGCGCTCGTCCGAGAGCCGGCGGCACTCGTCGTGGAGCGTCTTGAGCAGTGGCAGCCGTTGTTCGTTCATCTCGGGCGTGTGGCGGACGTGGAACTCGGCCAGGTGGACGATGTCGATGCCGTGGGACTTGAACGCCCGCACGAAGGGCGGTGTTTCCAACCCCTTGGGAATGCCGTCGGTCTTCTGGGCCTTTTGCTCGCGGATCAATTCCAGTGTGTGCTCGACGTGATAGTGGCTGCTGAAGGTGTGGAAGCCGTCCAGTTTCTTGAAGCGGTCGCCGTGGGTGAAGCGGCGCACCTCGGCCAAGGCGTCGGTCGCCGGGCCACGGCTGAGCAGGTAGAACAGGCCCAGTCGCTGCTGCGTACCGGGCGGTGCGTTGACCCAGGGGACGTAGCGCTGGTCGCCGTCGGGCGGCTGGCGGACGCCGATGCCCCAGTCGGCCACCTTGCCCTGATGGCCCTTGCCGTGCCAGGTGAATTTGAAGTTCTCGGCAAAGTCCAGCGGATACAGGAACTGGTGCGGCGGTGGGAAGACGGCGACACTGCCGTCACGGCATTCCGCCACGATGGCGCGGTGCCGACTGGCCACGGCGGCGGCCTCGGTCGTCGCGGTCGCCTTGACGCGCTGGAGCTGGTCGTTGGTATCCAGCCAGGCAACCGTCTGCCAGTCCGGCGCGGCGCTGGTCAGGCCGGCGTCGTAGAGGAAAGCGCAGGCATCCTGGTCGGTGCGGACGACGGCCTCGGCGTGTACCAGCCTACAGCCCGGGTACACCGTGAGCCGGAAATCACCCTGGAATGGTCCGGCCGACAGGCCCTCGACAACCACGGTGCTGCGCCGGCCCTGACTCTGCACGCGGACCTTGGACCGGGAGAGCGTGGCCAGGAAACGCTCGTGCATCCGGCGTGGCGGGTTGTCGAAAAACACATCCCAGCCCTGCTTGAGGTCGCGGCTGCCCACGGTCAACACATAGACCGGGTTGGTCTTGCGCAGCAGGACAACGGGCGGCCCGTCGGCCTTGCCCGCGATCCCCAACTCTTCGATCAGGGGTTCCTCGGGCTTGAGCTGCAAGTGCAACACGCCATGTTCGCCCTCGGCCAGCGGCCAGCTAACGCGCAGGCGTGTCCCGTCTTGCCGGATCGCCACCCCGGATTCCGGCTGGTAGCCGGAGAGGTCGACAGCGGGCTGAGCGGGGCAGAGCGGGGCAACCAGGAGCAAGAGAAGGGTGCTGTGCAGCATGTTCGAGATCGCTCCGGGGCGGTTCTACAGGTTTGAGGGAGAGCATACGTCAGCACGCGCGGGCCTTGCCAGGGAAAACTTTCAGGCCGCCGTGCGGAACGGACCGGCGGCAGCCGTCTCGACGCTCTCTGTCCGCGCCCATTGAATAGCTGGCAGCAGCCGGGCTATTCCCACTCCTCCGGAGATTCCACCATGACCGCCGCCGAGATCGTCGAGGAACTCAAGTCGTTGAGCAGCGCGAGTATCAAGAAAGTGCTTTTGAAGCACGGCATCCCAGAGCCCCTCCTCGGCGTGAAGGTGGAGGATTTGAAAAAGATCCAGAAACGGATCAAGAAGGACTACCAGCTGGCGCTCGACCTCTACGACACCGGCATCTACGACGCCATGTACCTGGCGGGCCTGATCGCCGACGACCGCCAGATGACCATCCAGGACTTACAACACTGGGTCGAGCGGACGACGTGCCAGGCGCTGTGCGGGTTCACCGTGGCCTGGGTCGCGGCGGAGAGCTTGCACGGCTGGGACCTGGCCCGGGAATGGATCGAGTCAAAGAAGGAGAGCACGGCGGTCACCGGCTGGGCCACCCTGAGCAGCCTGGTGGCGATCAAGGACGATGCCGACCTCGATCTGGCGGCACTGAAGCACCTGCTACTGCGCGTGCCAAAGACGCTCCACCAGGCGCCGAATGGCGTGCGCTATGCCATGAACAACTTCGTGATAGCCGTGGGAACCTACGTGCAACCGCTCTCGGACCTCGCCCTGCAAACCGCGCAGACGATGGGCGAGGTGGCGGTGGACTTCGGCGACACGGCCTGCCAGGTGCCATCCGCTGTCGCCCACATCGAGAAAGTCCGGAAGAAAGGCACGGTCGGCAGAAAGCGGAAAACGGCGAAGTGCTGACCGTCACGCTTGGTAAGGGATCATCGGGGATGAGGCGCTTCCGGACGCGGCAGCGATGCTCCGCGACTGGCCGCCAGGGGCCGCAAGCCCTTGGGAACTGGAACAGCTTCCGGAAGCCCGCCGACCCGCTGCCGGCCGATCCGCATTTGCTTTCGTGGGGCCACCTGATGCCGTTGGCGAAGTGACATTGGGCGAGCAGCGCGTAGGGTGCGTCCAGCCCCGGAGGGGCGCAGACGCACCGCAGCGCCGGGAGCGTGCTGCTCGTCGGTGATTGAGGTCCGGCGACTGGCGGGCGACGTGTGACTTCGGCGGTTGCCCAGCGGCAAGCGTCCTCGCGCTGTGGGACTGGACGCGCCCTACATTACTTGTTGATGTGAACTTCAACGTTTCCGGCTTCCGCCGGCTTCTCAAAGCGAACTTTACGCTCGGGAAAGGACTGGAGTTGCAGGCCAACCCGATGACTTGCCGGCGACAACACGAAGTACCGTTGTGAGTTGTCGGGCGCGGTGGCTAGGACATGAACCTTAGTCGGCGGTTGATCGGGTGCGTCTGGAAGTATCGCCGCCTCGATGACCGACTTAGTTGGTACTTCGGCCAGTCGGCAAGTACGCATGACGCTCGGCTTTCCAGCAACCTCGGCATTGGCATCCTTTAGGACGACGACGAGCAATCCGCGATGGTCGTTTTGTGGGATAAGGCCAACGTCGATTTGGTAGGGGGTCGTCGGAGCGAAGTGCCGATCTACCCGCTGTTGATGGCGCAAATCCAACTGCGGCAGTTCTTCGATCTTAAAACTAACTGGAGTTGAGCGCACCTCTTCCTCCCCGATCCGAACGTTGACAGCCAGGGTGCAGGTGTCGGTAGCCCAAACTCGATGATGATAATCTTCCCACAGGTCGATTTCTCGTACACAGGATTTCCCTGGCCCAATCCGATCAAAATCGTCGGGGCCAGGCCCTTCCATCCAAGGCCAACCACCAGACCGTTTCACCCGGCCAGCCCGTTGTCCGGTCAATTCAAAGGACAATCGGCCGATTTCGAGGGCGAGCGGCAACTTGACGACGCTGATTGCCGTCGGTCCATCGTTCACGATGCTTACGGCTACTCGAATCGATTCCCCCACGTAAAGCGGCTGGACCGGCGGCTCGATCCGCACCCGCATACTCGGCTTGTCGGCAACTTTGGTGGACAACGGGCTAGGCGCACTTCGATCAGATGAGTCAAGACAGCCAGACATAGCCAATGCCATGAGCGCCATGCCGCCGCCCAATTTAATTGCCGGATGAAGACGACGTGTGGAATCTGCATGTGGCGCTAGAACCTTGTTCATGGTAAAATTCTCGTCTTGAATACCACCGTGCTGAATTGTCGTCTGTGCAAAGTGTGCGGCCTCCTACCGATCCAGCCCCAGATTGCCCACAAGGTCGATCTCGAGCCGAGTCAAGTTGGAGAACCAAATTGCGGTACGATTTTGACGAGTCGCCGGTTCGTACATAAGAGACAGCAATCCAATTCTGCTGCCGGCGATCCCGTCACCGTCGGGATGGATCTCGTGTTCGCGCACAATGTTCCACACTTGTCGATTGGTAATCGGATCCACCACTTGTTGCGGATTGATCAAAAGGTGGGTCAACCCATGGGCAAGGACGGTAAACATGCTCGTCTCAAACGTGTAACCCAGTTTGGTTCGCGCAGCTGCTGCGTGTATTTGATCAATGAGGATCAGCGATCCGTTCCCAGTTTTCTTGTCCGTCGTTTGGTGAAGAGGGGTAGTTTGTGCGTCTTCATAGGTAACTCCTTCAGAAGCGAAGCCAACGGTGTCCCAAAACAGCAGATGAACAAAGTTGGCTTTGAGCAGCGGATCACGATGGGCCGCCCTGAAGTTGAATAGTTCCAGAGTGGAAAGGAATGTCTGATGGGCAAGACTGGTTTCGCTGTTGACCCAGTACATACGGATGCCCGCGCCCGTATTTTTGTCAGAGAAGCCTTGCGAAGCCTTGTTGAGTGCGCTCGAAAACCCGCCTGGCGGCCGGTTCACGATACCGGGTGTGTTGCCTTGCGCGAACACCATCGCATCCACTTCGACCAGCAATTCCTTAATGGCCGGGCTGAGCCGATTGTGGCCGCTGGCAATGGGGTTGGCCCCGTCTCCGTCATGGCCACCGCCGTCGAGGATGAAGCCGCGATACTCTTCTAGCATCGTCAAGGCATCGCCTGTCGTCTTATGCTCCGGCAGGGCCCTGGTGCCGGCTGGATCGTTTTGGCCACGCGCGCCGTCCGGGTCACGTAGTTCGTCGTCGGCGGACAGGTTGTTGGAATAGAATTGAAGGATCGGAAGATTGGATTGGCGTCTGACGTTGTACTGATTCTCCCACTCCGTAATTTTCTCCAATTCCCAGCGGTCCGCCAACCGGTCGCTGTCAATGTCGCGTGGAACATCCAGGCGGATACTGTCGAGCACCTGGTTGCCCGCCTTGATCGTGATCAGAATGTCCGCGAAGCCGCCGTAATCCTTGCACCAAAAATCGACCCAGGCGCGATCGGCCTCGATCTGCCCTCCAGCGGCCGTCGCCAGCGTTAGCGTGAAGGTGTCGTTATCCGCCAGTTCCGCGAACGAATAATCCTTTTCCTTGTTGGCACCGGTGATCTTCGGGTCGCTCGCGTTCTCGGCGTAGCCGCTGTAGCTGGAAACTTCGATAATGCGGAACTCGACTTCGGTAATTCCCGCGTTGGTGCCCGCCCCTTCCACCACGATCTTCATCTTCTGGCCCGTGTAGGCCGAGGTGTTGAAGGTCGTGCCGCTCGAAACCTTGGGCGTGGTCCCCTCGTAACCGGGCAGGTAGTTCGCGGCCCCGTCTACCTTGTCAGCCAGCGATTTGTTGCCGTTGACGTCGAGGTCGGCGATGAACTTGGGTGCGTCCTTGGCGCGGAAGATGACGAAGTGGCCGTCGCTGCTCGAATTCTCGTCCAAGGTGTCGTGCCAGAGGAAGTTGGCCTGCGAGGCGATGTCGGGGATCGTGCCCCAGGGCGCGCTGCCGTTGGGGGCCGATGCGCCCACGGGCAGCCAGACGCCGTTGGCGATGTCGCTTTGCACCAGCGACAAGGGCGGCACCGGACCGTTCACTCCGGGATTGGCCCCGCTGCCAATGGTGTATTCCCAGGCGGTCGGGTCGGAGTAGAGCGTCTTGCCGCCCGGCAAGGCGAATTCGCCGATCCACGACTGCGGCCCGCC
>JAEUIF010000538.1 GCA_016795185.1 Planctomycetia bacterium
CTGTAGGGTCCGCTGTGCGGACCGTTTCCGTCAGTTGCAAAATGCTCTAACCGGCGATTCCAGTTCGTGACTAGCTGTCAGCTATCAGCCATAAGCTGTCAGCTAGTCACGCAAGGGTTTCGCCTGTCATAGCCTGGTGCGGCGGGGCGCGCGACGGCGACGACAGCAGCCAGACGCCGCCGCTCCAGGCCCAGAGGAACAGAATGCAATAGGTGTCCCACGGCTCACCGTCGTCGTAGACCCGCGTGCTGAGCCGGAAGGTCGCCACCTGGCCGACGCGGCGGTAGATGTAGCCCTCGCTGCCGTCTTCCTTGTCCTTCACGGTTTCCAGCAGGCGATGCTTGCGGTAGCTGATGTGATCGCCGTGCTCGTCGAAGTGCGTGGTGATCTTGCGCGAACCGTCCACGCTGTAGAAATGCCAGGTGCCGCCGAGGCTCCAGTGCTCGAAGCCGTGCTCGACGGCGATCAGCGCCACCAGGACATAGGGCACCATGCGGTTCAGCACCCAGACCTGCTGATAGCCCGGTTGCAGCCAGGGCAACTGGGGCGGAAAGCGGTCGGCCGGATAGGGGCCGTAGTAGTCGCGCAGGTCGTCGCCGTCGAGTTGCCGGTTGTTCAAGGGCACCAGGGCCAGGCAGATCGGTTCCAGCAGTTTCTTTGGCTCCGCCAGCAGCACGAAGATGGGCAGCACCGTCAGCAGCATGTCGTAGTACATGAAGTGGAAGCAGGTCAGCCAGGCGCCGAGCAGGATGAAGCCGGCGGGTACGCCGATCGGCTGCCGGGCTTGCCGGGGCCGCAGAAGCGCCAGGAACACCGTCATGCCCAGGCAGAAGCCGAGCAACGCCCAGCCGAGCATGCCGGCCAGCGGCCGGTCGCGCTGCGCGTTGGGTATGTCGAAGTCGAGTAGCCAGCGGCGGGGGATGCCAAGCACGTCGCGGCTGAGAAAGACCCAGTTGTAATCGACCTTGTACAGCTCCGAGGCTTCGTGGCCCACGTCGAGCCAGTTGAACCAGGAACGCAGGCCGACGAAAGGTAGCGTCAGCAGCGCCAGCCCGCCGCCGGTGAGGACCATCGCCAGGCAAGCGCGCCAGCGGGCCGTGACCAGCGGGGCCAGGAAGAAGGCCAACCCCCAGACCGGCTTGAAGGCGAGCAGGCCCCAGACCATGCCGCCCGCGATCGGATGCTCGCGGGCCATCAGCGCCCAGCCCCAGGTGACGATGGCCAGCGTCAGCGGCGCGTTTTGCCCCAGGTGCAGCGAGCCCTTGAAGCCCGGATAGACCACGATGAGTAGCAAGGCGACCGAGCACCAGATGTTACCGCGCGTCAGATAGCGGATGCCGAGGGCCGCCATCCAGGCCCAGAAAAGGTTCAGCAACTGGCTGAAGCGGTAGCCGACTTGCGGCGGCAGCCGGCCGAGGCCGGAATAGAGGAAAGCGTTGATTGGCGGATAGAGCGGGCCGCCGACGGGATAATGCACATCTTGCAGCACGTTGCGCCGCCAGTGGGGCCGGCTGCCGGCCGTCAGCACCGCGGCGCTGAGCGGGTCCGTGGCGGCCAGCGGCGCGGTCAGCGAACCGACGCCGTCGCGCCAGCGGTTGTCGTCGCCCATGAACCAGATCAGAAACTTTGCGGCGTCGCGCTTCTCGGCCTTGGGGTCTTCGTACTCGGGCAGGTAGGCGGCCTTCAGGACTTCAAGCTGAATGCGGCGGTTGTAGAGTTCCCGGCCGTGCCCCTGCACCAGCATGGCGCCCATCATCCACTGACCGCCGAAGTCGATGGTTGTGTGGCCGGAGTTGCCGTCCGCGCGTTCCAGGCCCATGTTGGCGTTGTCGAACGCATGCCAACCCTGGTGCAGCACCATGCCACAGGCCACCAGTGCGGCCAGCCAGGCGACGCCCGTGCGCGTGTAACGATGAAACAGGACGGCGACGAACCGGTCGGCGTGAGCATCGAGCCAGCGACCGAGCGGCGCGAACAACCAGACGATGAGATGGTCCTGTAAGCGTCGAAGCATGGAAGCCGGAATTGAAAAGTAGCGCGCCGCAGTGTGCAATACTGCTGGGATTGTATGACCTGATCGCCGGAGTTCATCCGTGAGGACGGAATCGCCGCTGCCTGCCCAGGTCCGTCGTCGTCTGGACGAACTCGGTGCGCAGACGGGCGGCATCGTCGTCGCGGTTTCCGGCGGGCCGGACAGCGTGGCCCTGTTGCGGGCGCTGCTGGCGGTAGCAGCGCCGGAATCTCCGCTGGTCATCGCCCACCTCAATCATCGGCTGCGCGGCGACGAAAGCGACGGCGACGCGGAGTTTGTACATCAGCTGCATGCCGCTCTACTGCCGTTGCGGCCCGATCTGGGTCTGCGCTGCGATACCATTGACGTAGCCGCCATCGCGCGGGAGCGCGGCGACAACCTCGAAAGCACCGCCCGGCAGACACGCTACGACTGGCTGACCGAAGTAGCCGTGGCGGCGGGTTGCCGATTTGTCGCCACCGGCCACACGGCGGACGACCAGGCCGAAACAATCCTGCACCGCTTGCTGCGTGGCACGGGCCTCACGGGCCTGCGCGGCATCGCGGCCCGACGGCCGTTGGCGAACGGCATCGAGTTGCTGCGTCCCCTGCTCGGCGTCGGGCGCGCCGAGGTGCTGGCGTACCTCGACGAGTTGCAACAGCCCTATCGCCAGGACAGCTCGAATCAGTGCCTGGACCTGACGCGCAATCGCATTCGTCACGAACTGCTGCCGTTGCTGGTCCGCGATTACAACCCGGCTATTGCACAGTTGCTCAATCAACTGGCGGCGCAGGCTGAGGAAGCGGCGGGTATCGTCGCGGATGCCGCTCAAGCGCTGCTGGCCTCCGCCGAGTTGCCCCGCGCGGGGCCGCTGCTGATCTT
>JAEUIF010000569.1 GCA_016795185.1 Planctomycetia bacterium
GCGGAGGCCGCTTGAGAAATCTGCCCGCGCCGGCAAGATTTCAGACATTAGCATTGCAAAGCCGTGGGCATGGCACCCAAGCCTCCGATGTCGCATGGTGACTCTCGCAGCTGCACCAGGCGGCGTTGGGTTACGTGATGGAGAATCTTGATGTCGTCTCCTCTGGTACTGGTCACGGGTTCCGCCGGTCGCGTCGGGCGCGCCGTCGTGGCGGAACTGACAGCGCGGGGCCTGCCGGTGCGCGGCTTCGACCGCGTACCGACGCCCAGCTTGCCGGATTCCCTGGTCGGTTCGATCACCGAAGCAGCGGACGTGCAGGCCGCCATGCAGGGTGTCCACACGCTGATTCACCTGGCCGCCACGCCGGACGACGACGACTTCATGACGCAGTTGCTGCCGAACAACATCGTTGGTGTTTATCTCATCCTCGAAGCGGCCCGCGCGGCGGGCGTCCAGCGCGCCATCCTGGCCAGCAGCGGACAGGTCGTCTGGAATCAGCGGCTCACCGGGCCGTGGCCCATCTCGGTCGATGCCCCGGTATCGCCGCGTTACTGGTACGCGGCGGCAAAGGTCTTTCTCGAAGCCGCCGGCCGGGCGTTCTCCGATGCCCACTACATTCCCAGCGTCATCGCCGTGCGCCTCGGCTGGTGCCCGCGCACCGTGGGGCAGCAGCAGGAGATCCACGCGGCCGAGTGGGCGCAGAACGTTTACCTCAGCCCGGCCGACGCCGGCCGCTTCTTCGCCTGCGCTGTGCAGGCACCGGCCGAACTGCCCTGGGCGGTGGTCTATGCCACCAGCAAGCCAGTCGACCAGGAACTGGTGGACCTGAAACCCGCCCGGCAGCTGCTCGGTTACGTGCCGCGCGACACCTGGCCGCAGGGGCTGTGAGACTGCCAGCGCGGCTGGAAATCGTGGACTTTCAAGGCCGCGCCGACGTAGTCTGAAACAGGGCGCATCGCGCTAGAACAGGTGCAAGAGACACCTTGCTCAATCCGAGGTTTGGGTGCCATGCCCACGGCTTTGCGTGGGCATGGAAGCCACAGATGCTTCCCATGCCCACGCAAAGCCGTGGGCATGGCACCCAGCAAGACCAACGATTGAGCAACAACTCTCTTAAGATTGCACTTGTAAAGTGAACGAAGGTCGATGCGAGGCCGCTGAACGATTCGCCGGAGGTGCATCATGCCGAACAAGGAACTGGCTCAGGCGCTGCAACTCGCCAAGCGAGCCAAACCGGAAAAGCGCATGTTCTTCGCGCTCGTCCTCAAGGGCGGCGGCTCCAAGGGCGTGCTGCTCGTCAGCCGGCGCAAGGTGCCAAAGACGCGCGTCGATTCGGCCAAGAAGCAGAGCGGCGGCACCGCCGTGGTGTCCGGCACCTGCTATCTCGGCGATGAGGGCAAGGTCGTCTTCGAGACGCCGAAAGCACCTGCGCCACGCTGGAAGACTCTGGTACGCGAGATCGCGCAGAAGGAAGCCGGCGTGATGCTGCAAGCGGAGTTCAAGCAGGGCAAGTCCCAGGAAGAATACCAGGAGCCGCAGCTCGACGAACGCGACAGCGAAGAACCGGAGGTCGATCCACTCGCCGGGAAATGGCACGAACGGGCCGACACGATGGCGGGAGACGTGCAGGCCGCTCTGAAGAATTTCGGCCCCGGGCCGCACAAGTTCCTGCAACAGCGCTATGAGCATGCGGTCGAAGAAGCCCAGGAAGGCAACTACGAGGCAGCGCTGAAGGGGCTGGACGAACTCGATGACCTGCTCGTCCGCTTCCAGAAGAGCAAGGAAAAGGGCGTCACGAAAGAGGACTACAAGCAGGCCCTGAAACAGCAGCTGCGGCATATCGGCCCCTTGCTCGATCAACTGAACAATCGGGCCCCGCAGCGCGCCGGCCAGCTCATCAAGGAATTTCAGCGACTCGAAAGCGCGTACTCGGACGGCGAGGTCGAACCCGAGCTGCTGGCCGCGGCCGAGGAACTGGAACGCAACGTCCGCAACACGCTCGACCGCACGCACTGGCAAGAGAGCATCGACATGGGCCACTATACCCAGGGCGACATGCTCGGGTCGGGCGGCCAGGGCACGGTCTACGCCCTGAAGCGGACGAGCGAGGACGATCCGCCGCTGGTGTTCAAGTCGTTCCACAGCATGAAATTCTTGAAGCAAGAGGTGGAGTATTACGAGAAGGTCGGCGACCATCCAAACATCGCGCGCGTCCTCGGCCGGCAAACGATCAACGGCGAACCGGGCATGATCATGGAGTCGCTGCCCGGCGGCGACATGAAAGGCGCGATGAAGAAGCTGTCCGAACAGTTACAAAAGGGCCAGATCAAGCAGGAGGAATACTGGGGCGCGATTCAGCACTCGCTCATCGGTATGCTGCAAGGGCTGGACCACATGCACAGCCGCGGCATCCGCCACAACGACATCAAGCCCGAAAACCTGATGTACGACGAGGAAGGCAACGTCAAGCTGATGGACATGGGCGGTGCCATCGAGGAGGGCGAACGCGCCCCGGCTTACACGCCTGGCTACATCACGCACGACGGCATGGAAGGCAACCCCAAGGGCGACGTCTTCGCCGTCGGCTCCAGCACCTACCGCGTCGGCGAGAAGGAAAGTTTCAATTACGGCGTGCCGAAAAAGCCCGACGACGAGCAGAACGGGTTCGCCTGGATGCTCAACGCCTACCAGTACGCCGAAAGCACCAAGGGCGATAACCCGATGCGCCCCTTGCAGCCGGGCACCGAGGACCGTCCGGTGTCCAGGGTCAACCCGAAGGGCGAGCGCGAGAAGCAGCCGGGCGTGTACGGCGTCGGCACCGATTACGTCGATTTCGTCAACTGGTTGATGAATCCCGATCCGAACAAGCGGCCCACGCCGCGCGAGGCGCTCGAGCATCCCTTCCTGAAGAACCGTATCCTCGACGACGAATCCGCGCGCCAGGTCATTCGCGGCATGAAGCCGCCGCGGCAACCCGATCCCAACCGCGCCCCGCCGCCGCAGCCGCGCGGCCCGCAGGTCAAGCGGCCGGACATCAGCAAGCTCCGGCCGCAGATCGACAAGGCGGTGCGCCTGGCGCCCACCTGGCGGCAACGGCTGCGCACTATTCAGGGCATGGTGGACCAGCTGCAACAGCCGCCGGAGGACTTCGCCAAGTGCTGGCAGATGTACGGCGACCTCGGCGAGTTCTATGGTTCGTTCCGCCAGGTGCAGCTGGAGATGCAGGCCGCCGTCAAGGCGTTGCGGCTGGGCAAGCCCGAAGCGGGCGATCCGAACGATCCCGAGGTCGCGCAGGATTTGCAGAACTTGCAGACCCTGAGCGCGCTGCACGACGATCTGCGGAACATCGGCACTCCGCTGGCGGCGGCCTACAACCGCGTCGGCGAAAAGCTGCACGGCTCCAAGAGCACGAAGCAACTGTCGCGGCTGGCGCGCCACGGACAGCTGTACCGCGACAGCGACCTGGACCGCAGCGAAAAAATCTGGATGAATCAGCAAGAACGGTTGCAGGCCGACATCAATCAGCTGCGTGAGAACCCCAGCCCGATCGTCGAGGAGCGCCAGGCGACGGTCGAACGGCTGAGCGAAAGCCTGGAGCTGACCGCGAAGCTGGCCCAGCGCGAACTCGATTCGCTGCTGAAGGTCATCAAGCAATTCAGCGACGAGAAGCCGGGCGTCTTCACCAGCAAGGAAGATACCGAGCAGTATCGCGCCGCCGTGCCGCGCCTGGCGCGCGCCCGCCGGCTGCTGACTTTCCACGTCCAGGGCCTCAAGCAAATGCGCTCCGACGTGGAACGCCTGGCCCTTGCCGCGAAGAACGCCCTGGACACCGCGCGCACCCAGCGCCGCCTGGCCATGAAGCCGCTAGAAACGCTCCAGGAACGGCTGCAAGGGCTGGAAGCCGCCTACGCGGAGGCGAGCGAGAAGTTCCGCAAGGTCGCCGGCAAGCCGCGCCAGGAGCGGCAATCGGAACTTCAGTTCGAGCAGGCGCGCGACGAGTTTTTTGAAGCGCTCAATCGCATCGCGGAACCGGTGCCGAACTACCGCGACCAGATGCCCGCCGTCCGCGACCTGCTGCAACGGCATCAAGAGAACTTCCAGCCCGGCGGCGATGGCTCCCAGGGCGACTGGGACATCCTGGAAGACGCGCTGAAGCGGAGCCAGAAATTGGACGAGGCGTTCGCCCAGCTGCTCACGCGCATCCAGAGCGACAAGCAGG
>JAEUIF010000620.1 GCA_016795185.1 Planctomycetia bacterium
CGCCTTCAGGCGGCGAGTCGCTCGCCGCCTGAAGGCGGAACTACGAACAAACAGCCCGCAAGGTCTGCCCCGCACGATTTCCATTCCCAGCTTCGCGCATCATCGCGGCGGTTCCCGCCCAGCGACGGCAGGACCGCGCGCGAAAATGTCGATCAATCCCGACAGGAGACCAACCGAACCTCGGCAAGCGAGTCGGCCATGAAGCGCTGCGCAATCGGATTGCTGCTAATGGTGGCCGGATGGGAACACGGTGCGCGCGCCGGCGAACCCGCGGCCGACGACCCCTGCCACACGATGGCGCGGGCCGGCTACCCGCAGGAAGTCTCTTGCTTCGCCAGGCCTTCCGATACGGGCGCGTACATCGGCTATCAGGTAGGCGGCGGCAGCCCCTTTCGCAAGAACAGCTACGGCCCCGCCCCGGACGCGGGCACCTGGGGCTGGGACTATCAAGGCTGGTGCTTCGCCCGCAAGGTGGTCCTGCGCTGGTGGGCCAAGCCGCACTATCAGGGCGGCACGGGTGCCTACAAGACCGAAGGCCCGCGTCTGCGCGGCGAGGCGCACGGGTTAGAATAGGCATCGATCAACATATCATTTGATCGGTTGCGTGCCTGGTCAGCAGCCGCGCGAACTTGCCATGAGTAGCTGACAGCTATCGGCGATAACCTGTCAGCAAGTGACGAAATGGATTTGCCCGCCACTCCCAGGAAGGCCGTCCCCTCCATCGGCTGACAATATCATCGGCGTTGACGAATCGAGCCCTGATGGCCATAATTATGGTCAGCATGGCGCGCCGGCAACCGTACATACTGGCATTCGCCTCCGCAGTGACCAAACACCTGCGGGCCATCGACGCGAAGCATCACGCCCTGATTCGCGAGAAGATCGGCGAGCAACTCCGCTTCCAGCCGACCAGCGAAACGACCAATCGCAAACCTCTGCGGCAGCCGGCTCCGTTCGCGGCGGCCTGGGAGTTGCGTTTTGGTCCGAACAACCGCTTTCGCGTCCTGTACGACATCGATGAGCCGACCCGCACGGTCCAGATTCTGGCCATCGGAGTGAAACAACACGAGCGCTTGCTCATCGGCGGCGAGGAGGTGGAGCTATGAAGATCGCATCGGTCGCGGAGATCAAATCGCAATTCAGCGCTTTCTTGAAAGCCGCCGAAGGCGGGCCAGTGGTGGTAACACGCAACGGACGGCCCGTCGCAGTCATCGTCAGCGTGCAGGATGAAGATGAAATCGAGCGACTCTTAATGGCGTATTCGCCGCGCTTGCAGGCTATCTTGAATCATTCGCGACAGCAGTTCCGGGAAGGGAAGTCGCTCGGCGAAGAAGAGTTCTGGTCGCAGTTCGAGCCAGGCCAGTCAGCCAAAAACGGAACCGAGGCGAAGAAGAAGCCGGCCAAGCCAGGTACCGCGCCCGAGCGTGGCGGCAAGCAGCGTTCCCGGAGATCACGACCTCGCCAAGCCGAATTGGGGACTTGAATGTCGGTCCTATAGACAACTAAACCGCCACCGGCCGCGCTGCCCCGATCAGTGCGGCGGCGGCCTGGTCAATCTCCGCTTCCGTGGTGAAACGGCCGACGCTCAGGCGGACCGCTCCCTGATTCACCTCGCGCTCGGCTTTCATGGCACAGAGCACCGGCGATAGCGAGACGTGGCCTTCGTGGCAGGCGGAACCCGTCGAAGCGGCGATGGCTGGCGTGCGTTGCAGCAGTTCCGCGCCGATGTGCCCGAGGAAACTCACGTTCAACGTGTTGGGCAAGCGCAGTTCGGGATGGCCGTTCAGGACGATGCGCTTGCCCAGGGCTTCACGCAACTTGTTCCAGAGCCGGTCGCGCAGTTGACGCAGTCGCTCCGTGGCGCCAGGCAGTGACTGCCGCGCGATTTCGGCGGCCTGCCCGAGTCCTACCAATAAGGCGACGTTCTCGGTCCCCGCCCGGCGGCCCGCTTCGTGGCCCGCGCCGTGGATGAACGGCTCCAGTTGCACGCCGCGCCGCACGTAGAGCGCACCGACGCCTTTCGGGGCGTACAGCTTGTGCCCGGCCACTGTCAGCAGATCGACGCCGAGGTCGTTGACGTTCACGGTCACTTTGCCCAGCGACTGAGCCGCATCGGTGTGCAGCAGGATGCCCCGCGCCTTCGTGATGGCGGCGATTTCCCGGATCGGTTGCAGGGTGCCGACCTCGTTGTTGCTGTGCATGATGCTGACCAGCGTGGTGCGCCGGTCGATGGCTTTTTTGACCGCGTCTGGATCGACCCGGCCCTGGCCATCCACCGGCAGCGTGGTAATGCGACAGCCCAGCCGTTCGAGAAACTTGCACGGCTGCACGGTAGCGGGATGCTCGATCGCACTGATGACGATGTGCGCGTCCCTGGCCCAGCGGCCGAAGAAGCCGTGCAGCTTGGCGAAGACCGCTCCCTTCAGCGCTTGATTGCTCGCCTCGGTCCCGCCGCCAGTGAACACGATCTCGTCCGACTGCGCGCCGAGCAAATCGGCCAGCTGCTGGCGGGCGCGGTCCACGGCGTCGTGCGCGGTTTGGCCGTAAATATGACTGCTCGACGGGTTGCCGAAGTGCTCGTGCAGGTACGGCAGCATCGCCACGACCACGGCGGGGTCGAGCGGCGTCGTGGCGTTGTAGTCGAGGTAGATCGGCTTCATACGGGAATTATTCCCGATACGCACGAAACCGCAAGCGGGGATCGCTCCGCCTGCGGTTTCGTGCGTTTTCGGAACGGACGCTCAGAACAGCTCGACCATCGGTTCGCCCGTGCTGGCCGGCAGCGGACGGCCGGTCTGGTCGTGCAGTTCGGCGTGGTGGTCAATGCCGAGACGCTCGAACACCGTGGCGGTGAGGTCGGCGGTGTTGAAGACCCGCCCCTGCTTGGGGTGCGCGCCGATCGTATCCGACTGGCCGTAGATCTGCCCGCCCTTCACGCCCGCGCCCGCCAGCATCATCGAGTAGCAGTTCGCCCAGTGGTCGCGGCCGGCCTTGTCATTGACCTTCGGCGAGCGGCCGAACTCGCTCATCACTACGAGTAGCGTGCGTTCCAGCAGGCCGCGGCCTTGGAGGTCGTCGAGCAGCGCGGACACGCCCTGGTCGAAGGGCGGCAGCATGGTCTTGAGCTTGGTGAAATTGTTCTGGTGCGTGTCCCAGGCGTCCTGCGGAATCTTGCCGCCGTTGGCCGAGAAGACCGTGACCAGCTTGACGCCGGACTCGACCAACCGCCGGGCCATCAGGCACGATTGCCCAAAAGTGTGCCGGCCGTAGCGGTCACGCAGCGAGGTTTGCTCGCGGTTCAGATCGAACGCTTGCTTGACCCGCGCGCTGGTCAGCAGCTGGAAGGCGCGGTCCTGGAAGGTGTCCAGGTTGCGAATCGCGGCGGAGCTTTCGAGCGCCTGAGCTTGCGCATCGACCAGGTCGAGGAGAGCTTTGCGGTCATCGAGTCGTGCGGCGGGCACTTCGGGCCGCGACATCACTTCTTCAACGCTGAAGTCCGTCGCGTTGGGGTCGCGGGTGATGGCCAGCGCCTCGTGCTGCTTGCCGAGGTAGCCGGCGAACTGGCCGGGCGTCAGGTTACCGACATCCGAAATCAGCTGCGGCAACGTGACGAAGGCTGGCATCTCGTTGCGCCGCCGCGCCAGCTTGGAAACCACGGAGCCGAGGTTCGGATAATCCTTGCTGGTGGCGGTCAGGGCGACGGCGTTGGCCGTCGGCCGGTAGCCAGTCAGGGCTTCGTACGCGCCCGGCTGATGGCTGGTGCTCGATTGCGTGCAAGTCCGCACGATGCTGTAGAGGTTGCCGCGCTGGGCCAGGAGCGGAATGCGTTCGCCGAGCACCGCGCCGGGGACATGCGTCCGGGTGACGCCCCATTCGCCGCGTACCTCGGCGGGAGCTTCGGGCTTCGGGTCGAAAATCTCGAACTGACTCGGCGCGCCCCAACAATAGACCAGAATCACGGCATCGGCCGGCGCACGGCCCTGCTTCGCGGGAGCGGCCTGGGCCTGCCCGCGCAGCAGCGCAGGCAACGATAGCCCCGCCAGGCCGAGCGAACCGGCACGAAGAAAATCGCGGCGCGACAGGCCATCGCACAGGCGAACCGGAGCGGCAGGCAGATGGAGCATGACGACTACCTCGAAGCAGGCAGCGACGCGAGACAGCCACATCTTAACCGGGAGGGGAACGGTAGCAATCGCGAAGTCGTTGAGATCGGCGCACCCAGAATTACGCCCTGCGTAATGAAATTGGGCGCAAATTAACATTCACAGCGTTGTCGAGAAAGTAGTCCGCTACTCCGTGGCGGCACGAGCGGCGCAGCCGCTCGGGAAAGTAGCCCGCCACTCCGTGGCGGTATGCGCGGCGCAGCCGCGAGTCTCCCGCCCGCGATGAGCTACACACAGGGATGCTGAGGACCAGGATTGCCGGTGGGGACTTTCCGCGTCGGAGTGAGGCTGTCGCCGGTTGGATACCGATCCCTTACGCAACCGGAAGCCGTACACCGCCGGCGCTGCCACTCGCGGCTGCGCCGCTCGTGCCGCCACGGAGTGGCGGGCTACTTTCGTGCGGCTATTCTAGCGCCCGATGATATAGCGATGCGGATCGACTTCTTCGCGCAGGATGCACAGTTCGTGCTCGGTCGGCAGCGGGGTGACGGCCAGCGATTCGGCCACTTCCAACTCGAAGCTGGTCGCCTTGCGGACGCGCTCCAGATCGACGCCAGGATGCAGGCTCAGCACCTGCATGCGCTTCGAGGTGTCGTGATAGCCGAGAATCGCCAGATCGGTGATGACGCGATACGGCCCCGTACCGGGCGGCAGGCCGGCGGCCTCGCGCGCGCCGGGGCCGTGCAGGTAGCCCGGCGTAGTCAGAAAGTCGAGTTCGGCCACGAAGCGGCGCGGGTCGTGGTTGGTCACGACCATCGTCCGCCAGCAGAGCGAGGCGAGGTCGCAGGCCCCACCGCTGCCGGGGAAGCGCACTTTCGGTTTGGCGTACTAGTCGCAGATCATGGGCGAGTTGAGGTTGCCATGTGCGTCGATCTGAGCCCCGCCCAGGAAGGTGTAATCCATCAGGCAGCGCTGGC
>JAEUIF010000695.1 GCA_016795185.1 Planctomycetia bacterium
CGTGGCTTCCGTCTCGCGTTCCGCTGGATTTGGCATGTTCCACCTGGGACGAGGCCGCCGCGCTGGCCGCACCGTCGGCGGCTTTGTTCCGACTGTCGTGGTACGGCAGGGCGTCCCGAGGGCCGCGACCGGAAGCTATCACGATTATGGCACAGCAGCGGGCAGGTTCAAGTCAAAGCACGGCGACGAGCTGCCCGGCCGTTTGACTGGCTAGACGCCCGCGTTAGAATGAAGAAGGTGGGTAGACTGCTAACCAGACGCCACAACGGGAGTTGAAGCATGCGCGTCCTCACGGCCATCCCGGTTTATAACGAGGAACGCCACCTCCCGCAGGTGCTGCGGGAAGTCCGGCGCTACGCCCCCGAGATTCTGGTCATCAACGACGGTTCGACCGACGGCACCGGGGCCATCCTGGCGAGTGAGCCGAATCTGCAAGTCATAACCCACCCGCAAAACAGGGGTTACGGCGCGGCGCTGATTTCCGCCTTTCGCCATGCCGTCGATCAGCGCTACGACATTCTCGTCACGATGGACTGCGACGGGCAGCACCAACCCGAACGCATCCCCGTCCTGCTGGAAGCCATCCACGACGCCGACATCGTTTCCGGCAGCCGTTATCTCCGGCAGTTTCGGGAAAACAATGCGGCTCCTGAGGATCGGCGCTACATTAACTTCCAGATTACCCAGGAACTGAACGAACGTTTCGGCCTCAACCTCACGGACTCCTTTTGTGGCTTCAAGGCCTATCGCGGCGATGCACTGGCCCGGTTGCGGATCACCGAGACGGGCTGGGGGATGCCGTTGCAACTCTGGGTGCAGGCGGCCCGGCTGTCGCTGCGGATCAAGGAAGTCGGTGTGCCCCGGCTCTATCTCGATCCCAACCGGGCCTTCGGCGGCATGCTCAACGATGCCGAGCAACGTCTGGCCTATTACCGCCAACTAATCGACGATGCGGAACGACAGACGCTGATCGCCTACAGCTGTAGCCTCGCGAACGCGACCGCCAAGGAGGCTTGTCTGTGATCGCCACGCAGTCGCTCCGCGCGCCCCAGCAAGACGAGACGCTGCTGGCCGAACCGCCTTTGAGCGCCGTCCCACGCCTGCTCGACGACAACCGCCGACGCCTGGAACGCTTGCCCATTCGCCTGCTGGGACGGCCCCTGGCCGAACTGCGAGCAGAAGCCAGCGAGCAGGCCCGTGCCGCCGCCGTGGACTATTTGCGGCAGGCGGGCGAGGCAGTGCCGGCGTATGCCGCTCCGCCCATCCTGCTGGCGGGGCACCAACCCGAACTCTTCCATCCCGGCGTCTGGATCAAGAACTTCGCGCTGCATGCCCTGGCACGGCGGCACGGGCTGACGCCGATCAATCTGGTGGTGGACAACGATACGGTCAAGGCAGCAGCCGTGCGGGTGCCCGCCTACGGCGCGGACGGCGCTCGCCTGGCGACCGTGCCCTTCGACATTTACCAGGGCGAAGTCCCTTACGAGGAACGCACGGTCCAGGACGAAGCACTCTTCGGCAGTTTCGCCGAGCGCGCCGGCGAACTGCTGCGTCCGTGGGACTACCCGTCGCTGTTGCCGGCCTTCTGGAACGAAGTCCAACGCCAGGCAGGTCGTACCGCACTGCTCGGCGAACGCTTCGCCGCCGCGCGGCGCACCGTCGAGCGCCGTTGGGGCTGCCAGAACCTGGAACTGCCCGTCAGCCGACTGTGCGGCATCGAGCCGTTCGCCTGGTTCGCCTGTCAGCTGCTGGCCGATCTCCAGCGCTTCCATCTCGTTTACAATACCACGGTGCAGGATCATCGCCGGTCGCACGGCATTCGCAGCAAAAACCATCCCGTGGCCGACCTGACGGCTGACGGCGACTGGCGCGAAGCACCGTTCTGGGCCTGGCGCGCCGGTCAGACGCAGCGGGGCCGTCCGCTGGCTCGGTTGCGCGACGGCCGTATCGAGCTGCGCATCGGCCAGGATTCCTGGCCCAGCTTGCCGTGGCCCGACGACCCGCACGCCACGGTGGCGGCCTGGCGCGCGCTGGAAGCGCAGGGCTACAAGCTCCGCCCACGCGCGCTGACGATGACGATGTTCACCCGCCTGGTGCTGGGCGACCTGTTCATTCACGGCATCGGCGGCGGCAAGTACGATGAACTGACCGACGAGATTGTCCGCCGTTACTGGCAATGCGAGTCGCCCCGCTTCATGGTGCTGTCCGCCACGCTGCATTTGCCGTTGCCGGCCGCGAACGTGAAGCAGGAGCAGCGACTCCAGGCGGCACGCCAGGTGCGCGATCTGCACTGGAACCCGCAACGGCACCTGAACGCGATCGATCTGCCCAGCCCGTCCGACGTGCAGACCCTGATGGCTCGTACCGCAGTCGGTGAGCGTCCGGAGACGAAGGCCGAGCGTCGCCGTTGGTTTCAGGAGTTGCGCGGCTACACCGAACGCCTCCGTCCGTTCGTGCGCGACCAGAGCGAACGAGCCGCCGCGCGGCTGGCGACCATCGACCGGGAACTGGCCGAAGCGCAGGTCACGCAGCGCCGCGACTATGCCTTCTGCCTGTTTCCCGAAAAGAAGCTGCGCGATGCTTTCGGCCGTCTGCTCGGCGAATAGACACCGCTTGCGGTTTAGCACGCCACGGCGCAGGGTCACTCTCATGGGCCTCGATCAATCGGTCACGTTCCCGGTCGGCGTCCGTCCGAGTTATCCAGCGCTCGCGGAGTTGCTGGCGCGCCACAGCTTTCCCGTGCAGATGCGCATGATCGACGGTCAGCTCGCCTTTCCCGACGAAGCGCCGCCCGACGACTGGCGCGAACTGCGCCTGGCCACGCCGCAGGGCATGGTGACGGTGCGCCGCGAACCTGGACGTCTTACGTGTGTGACCTGGGGCAACGCCGATGCGTCGCTCTTGCAAGCCTGGAACGCGGTGACGTGGGCGCTGGCTGAGGCAACGGGCGGCCAGGTCGAAGCGCCGTCCGGCGCGGTGTCCGCCGCCGAGTTCCGCATGCGGGCCGACCTGCCTCCGGCTATGAAGTCAACCTGATCGCGCGGCTCAATGCCGCTGGCGGTCGTACGTCGGGCTTTCCAGCCCGACACGCAGCATTGGAAACTGGCCGCGCCCGCTCTGTCGTACCGATTAGTTCTGATGCTGCGTGTCGGGCTGGAAAGCCCGACGTACTTCAGGCCGGTTCACCCGGAACCGTACATTCACACGGAATTTCCGCCATGTCCGACGAACAGACTCAACGCATCCGCGCCGCCGTCGAGCAGCACCCTCGGCGGATGACGATGCAGCTGGCGCGCGACCTCGGCGTCAGCGAGGCAGCCGTCGTCCGCGAACTGCCTTTCACAACGCCTCTGGACGCCACGCGCTGGGAGGAGCTTATCCGGGGTTTCGAGGCGCTGGGGACGGTGCATGTGATCGTCACCAACGGCGGCGCGACGCTCGAATGCGTCGGGCAGTTCGGTAACTTCAGCACCTGGGAAGAGTTCTTCAACGTCCAGACTGACTCCCTCGACATGCACATCCGCTGGCCGGAACTCGCCGCGATCTTCGCCGTCGAGAAGCCGAGCCACATGACCGGCGTCAACACGCTCAGCGTGCAGTTCTTCGACCGCGCCGGCGCTGCCGCCTTCAAGGTCTTTCTGAACTTCGGCGGCAAGGCGACGCCGGAGATGGCCCGGCACTTCGACGACCTCCGGCAGCGCTTCCGTTCTTGATGCCCGGTCGGCCGATCACACCTCTCCGCTTCGGCCATGACGCGCCCGGTCACGCGGCGGGTCCAGGCTGATGCGCCGCGGCTTCCGCATCAACATCGCTATTCGAGATACGGCTTGCCTGGCCGGCAAAGTTTGCCCGGCCTGCGGCGGCGCGGCGTGTGGTATTCAAGAAGATAGATATAAAAAAAATTCATGGAACGAATTCTTGATATTAGAAAAACATCTGATATAGTCTCCCCATGCAATTGCAGGCGCTGGAAGTGTTCTGTGAAGTGGCCCGGCACCGCAGCTTCTCGCAGGCGGCGGCGACCCAGGGCATCTCGCAGTCCGCCGCCAGCCAGATCGTCCTGATGCTCGAACGCGACATTCTCGGCGTGCAGCTCATCGACCGTTCGACGCGCCCCTTGCAGCTGACCGAGCTGGGCAAGGTTTACTACGAAGGCTGCCGCAAGCTGCTGGAGCAGTATCGCGACCTGGAAGCGATCATCCGCCAGGCGCAGGCGCGCGTCGATGCCACCGTGCAGGTCGCCGCGATCTACTCCGTCGGCCTGGGCGATATGGGGCATCACGTCGAGGAGTTCGAGCGCTTGCATCCGGGCGTGAAGGTGCATGTGGAGTATCTGCACCCCGACCGCGTGTACGAGAAGGTGCTGGACCGCTCGGCCGATTTCGGCCTGGTGTCGTTCCCGCGCCGCTCGCGCGAACTGGTCGTCTGGCCCTGGCGCGACGAGGAAATGGTCCTGGCCTGCGCCCCCAGCCACCCGCTGGCCCGGTGTCGCGCGGTGCGGCCGGAACAGTTGGCGGGCGAGAAGTACATTGGCTTCGACCGTGAATTGATTATTCGGAAAGAGGTGGACCGCTTCCTGAAGGAG
>JAEUIF010000745.1 GCA_016795185.1 Planctomycetia bacterium
GTCCGGCAGTGCAGTTCCAGCCCTTGGAAGCGCGTCGGGTCAGGCATCGCCGAATAACCCAGCGCGCCGGCCTGGAAGAACTCGGCTGCTTCCTTCCGGGAAGCAAACACCGAGGAGGCCGGCAGCCGGTTCGTCCGCCGCGCGCGGATCGTCAGCTGGGTCGCGCCGTCGTCGCACTGGACGCGCACGCTCAGACGCTCCGCTGTCTCGTGCATGGTGAACCGCTGAGCCAGCAACCGCAAACGGCGTGGGCGCTTAACGCGGAACGGCGCGAACTGGTGCTGAGTGATCGCCGGCAGCGGCAAGCATCCGGCTTTTCCCTCAGCTTGCTCCCTGCCCGCACAGTCGCCGGTTGTCCGGCTGCACCGCGGCAGACTGGCGGGCCACATCCTCCCAGACCTGGATCCGGAACGCTTCGACCGGTGGTTCAGCCGGGGCGCGCCGGGCCGCGACGCGCTGCTGTCGTTTGAAGTTCAGGATCGGCTTCTCGATCAGCCAGTAGGACGCCAGCCCGGCCAGCAGGGCAAATAGTACGTTCTGCGGGAAGGCACACCACCACGGGCTGGAACAAGGTTGCAGGAATAACTGCTGCCAGATGTACAGGCTGAACGAGGCCGCGCCGACGGCGGTCACGAGCGGATGGTCGAAGCAGCGCCCGACCCAGGTGCCGGACCGCTGGATCACGGCCCAGAGCAGAATCGCGAAGCAGAACGAATGCAGCGTGAACGATGCGCCCAGCCAGTAGCGCCACGACACGCCCGCGAACCAGCGGCTGGCGAGCAGTACCCCGCCGACCAGCAGCAGCAACCGGCCGTCGTGGACCAACCGGTTGAGCCGCGTCCGCCAGGCAGGGTCGTAAGCAGCCAGGGCCAGCAGGCAGCCCACGGCCACACCATCCAGCCGGCAACAAGTCCAGTTCAGGGCCACATAGCCGTATTCGGTCGAACTGCCCACGACGAGACAGCGCAGCACCAGGCAGCCGGCGATGCACAGCCAGAGCAGCAATCGCGACCGCGCCAGCGAACACGTAACCAGCAGCACGGGCCAGAGCAGGTAGAAATGTTCCTGGATGGCCAGCGTCCAGGTGTGTGCCAGCAGCTTGTTCGCGTGCGGCAGGAAGTTGGTCGTGAAGGTGGCGGCGGCGGCGAAATCGTACCAGGCCAGTTCCGCCACGCCGCAGGAGCGCAGCACGGCCAGCACGAGCAGCAACGCGGCGAGCGGGGGGACGATCTTCAGCAGTCGTGCCCGATAGAAGCGGCCCACCTGAACCTGTCCCGTGCGGTGCAGTTCGCGCAGCAGCAGAGTAGAGATCAGGAAACCGCTGACCACGAGGAAGGCTTCCACGCCCAGATGGCCGAGGCGCAAATTGGGCAAGCCGCCCAGGTCTGGAAAGCCCGTGGTCCGGCTGGCATGGGCGTAGACCACCAGCAGTACCGCGAAGGCGCGCAGACCATCGAGACAGGGGATGCGTCCACCGGTCAGCCAGGCTGGGGGCGCGGACAGGTCGGACACCGCAACTCGAGGCGCGGGATCGGCAATGACCAGCGACATGCGTGGCTCGCTCTGGAACCGGATGAGAGAAGGGTTGAGGACAAGTCAGAGGAGGCCGGACCTGGCGGGGAGGATCATAAAGGATCGACGTGTTCGGAAAAAGCCGAGTTCGCCGCGACTCCGAAGCCCGCCAGGTCCGCCACCTCGCCACGTGGCGGTTTGGCGGAGCCAGAAGCCAGGTCCGCCATCCTTCCGCGTGGCGAAGTGGCGGACCTGGCGGGCTTTCCGTGGGCGGCATGCAATCCTGTAGCGTGTATAGTAGGACCGGAGGTCGAGGTTCGCGGGTCGTCGAGAGGTCAAACGATGACATACAACACACGGTTTACGGCGGGAATGCTCGTGGCGTTGCTGGCCGCGGGCCTGGCCGTCCCGGCCGCGGAAGAGAAGCTGCCGGCGCTCGATCTGCTGATCGTCGCGCCGCATCCCGATGATGAGGCGATTGGTTGTACGGCCATCATGCTCCAGGCGCTCGAACAGAAGCAGCGCGTCGGCGTCGTTGTAATGACCAACGGCGATGCCTTTGAAGGCGTCACCGCGGTGGTCAAGAAGACCAAGGACCAGCTCGTACCCGCGGACTACCTCAAGCTCGCCGGGGCGCGTCAGCAGCATACGGTCGGCGCGCTGGGCCGGCTCGGCGTGCGTGCGGCTGATCTGCTATTCCTGGGCTACCCGGACGGCGGGCTCGACAAGATCTATCGCGCGGACGGCAAGGAACCCTTCCAGCAGAAGTTCACCGAGAAGAAAGAAACCTACGGCGCTGTCGTCCGCGACTATCACTCGCAGGTCCACGGCCGCCCCACTCCGTACTTGAAGTCATCGGTCCTGGGCGACCTCCAGGAAATCATCAAGGCGCGCCAGCCGAAGGAGATCTTCGTCACCAACGAAACCGACAGCCATGCCGACCATCGCGCCGCCTTCTGGTTCGTGCGCGACGCGGCGCGCGGCGCGGGCTATCGGGGCCAGCTGTTTACTTTTGTCGTCCACGGCAAGGGGCCGGCTGAGCAGCCGGGCCGGCGACTGGTGCTGACCAAGGCGCAGCAGGACCGGAAGCGCGCCGTGCTCGAGGAATATCAGGTGGGGCTGTCGCCCTTCCACGATAACCTGGCGGCCAGGTTCGCCAAGGAGGAGGAAGTCTTCTGGCCGGTGCCCATCGAGAAATGAAACTGAGAGCACTTCACGGACGGATGAAGCGCCGGGCGCTTTGGTCCGCACAGCGGACTCTACAGTAATTTTGTAGGGTCCGCTGTGCGAACCGCTCCAACCGGTCGCAACAAGTGCTAGACGCCCCGCGCCTGCGGGTGCCAGATGTGCTTGTGCATTTGCAGCTGCATGCGGACTTGTAAGCCGGAATCGAGCAACCAGGTCGCCAGGTCGAGGGGCTGCACCAGGCCGAACGCCGGGCTGAGCAGCACGGTGAAGCGGCGGTCGAGTTGCCGGTGCCGAATGGTTTCGACGGTCCAGTCGAAGTCCCGGCGCGAGGCGATCACGAACTTGAGCTCGTCGCTGGGTTTCAGGTGATCGAGGTTGCTCCAGAGGTTGCCGGGGCACTCGCCGCTGTCCGGGCACTTCAAATCCATGATGATGTGGGCGCGGTGGTCCACGGGCCGCACATCCAGCGCGCCGCTGGTTTCCAGCAGCACGGTCAGGCCGAGGTCGGCCAGGCGGCTCATCAGCGGGAAGACGTCCTCTTGCAGCAGCGGTTCGCCGCCGGTGATTTCCACCAGCGGACAGCCGAACGCCCGGATGCGCTCGACGATGTCGTCCAGCGGCTGCGGGCTGCCCTGGTTGAAGGCGTGCGGCGTATCGCACCACGAGCAACGACTGTTGCACACGGCCAGGCGCACGAAGACGCAGGGCAGCCCGGCGAAGGTCGATTCGCCCTGAATGCTGCGATAAAGTTCGTGGATCAGCAACTGGCCGACTGGCTTGGTTTGCAGCAGAGCCAGCCGTTGCGACTGCGCCGGAATGGCCGTCATCAGTGTTTCGCCGTGAAAAGGCACCGCCCGCCTCACTTCCTATCCTATCCAACTTATCCGATCCGCGCCGGGGCGAACAGGCCAGCCGGCCCGCGTGGACTCGTCTGGCAAATGAAACGGCGTTCGTGTTCTAATACGCGGGCACCTGAGTTCCTCCTCTCTCGGCAACTTCTTGCCTACGGCTGGCACCGGAACGCCAGCGTTTCCGACTGCATCGAGGTTTCCCGTGGCACACAAACTGGCACGGATGCTGTTCCTCTTCGTCCCCGGCGTGCTGGTGTTCGGCCTGACGCGCGGCCCGGCCGCGCCCCAGGCCAGCACGGCGCCGACGCCATCCAGTCCGGCCCGCACGGCGTACTTGCTCGGCGATCTCGACGAGGAAGCCCTGATCGCCTTCACCACCAACCTGCACGCCAGCGGCGACACGGGTGTGCCGTTGCTGAATGGACCGCGCGTCGGCCAGGGCAATCGTGCCTTCCTGACGGCCTATCAGCCCGAACAGTTGCTCCTGGTCGGGCCGACCGTCGAGAAGGTGCCCGACCTGGAGCAGCGTCTGGGTCAGCGTGTGGCCGAGCGCATTCCGTGGAAGCGCGGTCCGCCCGTCGCCCTCTGGAAGCGCTGGTTTCCCCGCGCCGAGCAGGTCGTGGTCTGCCCGGCGGAACCGCGCCGGCTGCTCCTGCAAGCTGCTTGCCTGGCAGGCGCGCTGCGTGCGCCGCTCTGGATCAGTCACGGCGACGACCAGGCCGAACTGGCCCGCATGTTGCACGACTGGAAGACGCGCCGCGTGTTCGCCGCCGGGCCGCTGGCCGCCCTGGGCCGCGACCTGGCCAACGTCCACATCATCCAGCTGCCGGACGAGGAAGCCGTCGAGAACCTGGCCCGCCGCCACCGACAGCCCGCCGGGCCGATCGCCACGCTCGTGGTTGCCAATCCCGCCGACACGCGCACCGATCTCAGCCCGATGTCGGTGCTGGCGCCGTACCTGGCCCTGCACCATCGCGGCGCACTGCTGCTGACCAACGATGAAGGCAACAACACCGCCGCGGTGGTCCGCGATGCTCTGAAGCACCCCCGGCTGCGCGAGGCCAACTACCTGCTGCTGGCCGCCGACCTGCTGGCCATTCCAATGGAGCGTCGGCCGAACCCCGTGCCGGGCAAAGACCCCTTCATCGAAATGGAACCGCTGACGCCCGCGGGCGCGGAACCATTCTCCTTCGCCACGGGCCGTTTGTTCCATGACGACCCGGGATTGGTCCTGCTGCTCCTGGCGCGGCAGAAGCTGCTGCGCGAACAGCCGGCGGGGGCTAGCCGGCGGGCGCTGGTCGTGAGCAACCCCGGCGACAGCTTGCCGTTGCTGGAGACATTTTCGCGCGTCACGGCCCGTGAGCTGCGCAACGCTGGCTACCAGACGACAGCCCTGTTCGGCGACGATGTGAACAAGCATGAGCTGCGCCGGCAGCTGCCGTTGCACGACGTCTTCCTGTGGGAAGGCCATCACAACACGCTCATCAAGGAATACGGCTTCGCCGACTGGACCGAACCGCTGCCGCCGTCGTTTATGTTCCTGCAAAGCTGCCTGGCGCTGACCGATGTGAAGACGCATCACCTGCTGGAGCGCGGCAGTCTCGCCGTGGTCGGCAGCTCGACGCGCATCTACTCGGCCACCGGCGGCGCTTTCTCGCTGGCCTACTTCAACGCCTTGCTGCACGACGGCGAATCGCTGGGGGGCAGCTTGCGCCAGGCCAAGAATTTCCTGGTCGCGTACGCCTTGCTCAAGGACAAGCGGCTGGGCAAGGACGCGAAGCTGACCGGGGCGAACCTGCGTTCCGCCTGGGCGTTCACGCTCTGGGGCGATCCGACGTTGCAACTGCCCGCGCCGGCCGCGCCGGCGGACGCACTGCCCCCGGTAAAGCACACGGTGCGCAACAACACCATCGTGCTGACGGTGCCCGAAACCGCCTACGACTCGCTGCTGACGCCGAAGTACCAGGCCCGGCTGCATCCGAACACCTGCCTGGCGGGGTTGCTCAACAAGGCCGCGCCGGCAGGCCCGCAGCGGCAGCTCGCGCCGCTGCTCTTCGCCGAGGTGGCGCTGCCGAAAGCCCCGCTCAACCAGACGCCCCGGCTGCGCGGCCGGCTGCCGACCTCGCAGTACGTTTTCAACTGGGATGCCCGGCGGCGCGTCGGCTACCTGCTGGTCCTGCCGCGGGCGAAGGACCAGGGCGAGCTGCGCTTCCAGGTCGAGTACGAAACGCCGGGCATGGAGCTGGAGCTTTCCAGCCTGTCGATGCCCGATTGACTCCAAGCCGTTCGCGGCTGTCCCACACCCATCACTTACTCGGTTCGCCTCGCTCCTTCGCAGCGTCGCGAATCGGAACCGGAACTGCCGAACATGTCGCGCACTGCCTACTGCCTGATCACGGCCGGCATCCTGGCCGCCGTCTCCCTGACCGCCATGCTGGCCCGCCGCCAGGTGCTGGGCGACGAGGTCAAGCTGCCGGTCGATCCCGGCACCTGGAAGGTGACGCTGGTCGTCAACGGCAAGTGCGGCGGCGACGGCAGCCGGCTGCTGACCAGCACGCCGCTCGATTTCGGCAAGCAGCACGTCTTGCAGGAATCGTGCAAGAGCAACGAACTGTTCGCGAAGCCGACCGACGCCCGCCATCCCAGCCGACGACAGGTGCTCTGGCTGCCGCGCGGCGGCTGCGCGGACGTCGCCTTTCGCGCGCACTACGAGTTCTACTGCACGGTCTGCATGGCCGAGCCGACGACGAACATGACCGAGCTGGCCGCCAGTCTGTACGCCGCGCCGAAGCCCGGCCAGTATCTGCAAAGCGAAACGGACGTGCCCAGCGACGATGCGGAGATCGGCGAGCTGGCGCGGCGGCTCACCGGAGGCATCGAGGGCAAACGCGACCAGGCCGAAGCCCTGTTCCGCTATGTCGCGGAGGAGATCGGCAACGAACCCACCGTCACCGGCCCCGGCGAGGAGGCGCTCGACTGCCTGCACAGCGCCAGCGGCGATTCGCGTTCCAAGAGCCGACTGCTGGCGGCAATGTGCCGCAATCGCGGCATTCCCGCCCGGCTGGTCACGGGCCTGGCCCTGGCGCGCGGCCGGGAACAGACCGCGCACGTCTGGGTCGAAGCCTGGGTGCGCGACCACTGGCTGCCGATGTGTCCCTTTGCCCAGCATTTCGGTCGGGTGCCGCGCACCTACCTGGTCTTCGGCTTCGGCGACCTGAACCTGGCGCGCGGCCGCAAGTTGCACAACCTCGACTGTGCTTTCCTGGTCGAACGATTGGCCGCCGGGAGCGCCGAGCCGCCCGCCGAACCGTCGCTGGCCCGGCGCGTCTTCACCTTTTGTTCGTTCCATCCGCTTCAGCCGGCCGAGCAGCGACTGGTCGTCTTCTTGCTGCTGCTGCCGCCGGCCGCCCTCATCGTTTGCCTCTTCCGCAACGTGATTGGCCTGGGCAGCTTCGGCACCTTCGCGCCGGCTTTGCTCGGCCTGTCCTTCCGCGAATTGCACAGCCTGCCGGGCATCCTGGTCTTCGTCACCATCCTGCTGACGGGCTGGCTGCTGCGCCGCGCCCTGGATCGCTACCACCTGTTGCAGGTGCCACGCATGGCCCTGATGCTCAGCCTGGTGGTGCTGGTGCTGATCGGCGCAGTCGTGCTGGCCGCGCACCACAACCTGCCGGCCACCCGCTACGTCGCCCTGTTTCCCATCGTCATCCTGGTCGGCATGATCGAACGCTTCTGGACGCTGGAAACCGAGGACGGCACGACCTCGTCGTTCCGCACGCTGCTGGCCACCATGTTCATCGCGACCGTCATCGGCCTGGTGCTCGGTCTGCGTGCGGTCGAAACACATCTCTATCGCTATCCGGAGACGCTCGGCCTGGTGATGGCCGTGCAGCTCCTGATCGGCCGTTACACCGGCTACCGCTTGCTGGAACTGTACCGCTTCCGGGACTTCCTCCAGGAACCGCCGGAAGAGGAACAGCCGGAAGTGACCAACGCGCGCAACGTGGCCGCGCTCAAAGTGCGGGCGCTGGAGAGCATCCGTTCGCCGCTGAACCGCGCCTGAACCACGTCGCGCGGCTTCGCACGTCTGGGAACGAGGAGGTTGCATGCACTGGCTCTTTGGCGCCCGCCGCCTGAAACAACTCGGCATCCTGGGCATGAACCACCGCAACGCCGCCTGCATCCTCGACCACAACCCGCGCGAACGCTACCCGATCGTCGATGACAAGCTGCGCATGCGCGAACTGTGCCAGGAGATCGGCGTGCCGACGCCTGCGGTGTTCGCGGCGGTGCAGGCCCATTCGGAGCTGTGTCGCCTGCCCCGGCTGCTGGAACCGCTGACCGATTTCGTCCTCAAGCCCAACCGCGGTTCGGCGGGGCGCGGCGTGCTGGTCATCCTTGGCCGCGATGGGCAGCACTTCATTCGCCACAACGGCGAACGCCTGACGCTGGACGAAATCCGCCAGCACGTTTCCGATCTGCTTTCCGGCATGTACTCGCTCGGCGGACGGCCGGACCAGGCCATCGTGCAGCAGCGCGTGCTGCTGCATCCGGACTTCGAGCCGATCTCGCACAAGGGCATTCCCGATATCCGCGTGGTGCTGTACCGCGACGAGCCGGCGATGGCCATGCTGCGGCTGCCGACGAAGGAATCCAACGGCCGCGCCAACCTGCACCAGGGCGGCATCGGTGCCGGTGTCGATCTCGACAGCGGCCGGACCAACCACGCTGTCCAGCGCAACCGCTTCATCGAACGCCATCCGGACACCGGCCAGCGCCTGGTGGGCCATCAGGTGCCTTACTGGGACAAGATCCTGGACATGTCGCGCCGGGTGGCCGTCGCCGTGGGACTCGGCTACGTCGGCGTGGACATCGTCGTTGATGCCCGCGAAGGTCCGTTGCTGCTGGAAGCCAACGCCCGGCCGGGCCTGGCCATCCAGATCGCGAACGGCAAGGGGTTGCTGCCACGCTTGCAGGCCATCGACGCCGGCACGACCGTGCCAGTGTCGCGCAACACGTTGCAGCCGGACCTGACTTATCGCAAGAGTGCGTGAGCGGCGTGGGGGCGCTACGGCTGAACCACCAGTCTCTTGCTGCCTGGACCCTGCAAACACGCCACTCTGGGTGCCATTTCGATTCCTCTCGCTCAGCGCTTCTGCAATAACGACTGTTGCTCGTGCGTGGTACGCTACTCCTCGCGGAAGCAGCGGGTCGGGCCACACTCTGGGGCGAAGCCTTGCGGAGGTGAAACATGGTCGAATCGCAGGTGGTCAATCGCTGGAAGGCCGAAGCCAAGGCGGAAGGACTCGCCGAGGGCAAGGCCGAGGGCGCTGCGGATATGCTGTTGCAGTTGCTGCGCAAGAAGTTCCGCGTCGAACTGCCGGCAGAGCTGCTGGCCTATGTCGCCAGTTGCAAGGACTCCGGGCTGCTGGCCCAGTGGTTGGACGCCGCTCTGGATGCCGCTTCGCTGGACGCCTTCCGCCGCGCCATCGAGGAGACTCACCGCAACGGCGCGTGAACGTGCCGGCTTCACCTCACTCTGGTCGGATAGACTCCGAAACGACTCGGTTCTCCTTTCCTGGATGACGCTTGGCCCGGCGCGATGGCTTTCCCCCGCCGCCACGGCCCGCACTTTGCCTTGACTGCCCGCGCTGCCACGGATACGCTGTGCCGTGTTAGTCCGGACTACGCTCGCGTTCTGAATTCTCGACCCGCTACGGAGGTCCCGCGCAGTGGAGGAACCCCGGTTGGCCTCCTGCTTGGCTGCCGTCCCCGTCGAAGGTACGGGTGCGCCCAGCGCCTGGTGGTTGGTCGGGTTGCTGGCCGTCGGCCTGCTGGCGCTCCTGATCTTCGCGCCGCACGTCTTCTTCCGGCCGTTCCTCTGGTTGGTCACCCATACGATCTATCGGCTCCGCGTCACCGGCCGGGAACACGTGCCCGCCCAGGGCGCGGCTTTGCTGGTTTGCAACCACGTCAGCTACATCGACTGGTTGCTGATCGCGGCGGCCCAGCCGCGGTCGATCCGCTTCGTCATCTGGGCGCCCTACGCCAACATGTACGTCCTGCGGCACATCCTGCGCTGGCTACGGGTCATTCCCATCGACGGTTCCTCTGGCCCGCGTGCCATCGTCAAGGCGCTGCACGCCGCCAGCGACGCCCTGGCCGCCGGTGAAGTGGTCTGCATCTTCGCCGAGGGCGGCCTGACGCGCAACGGTTTCCTGCTGCCGTTTCACCGCGGCTTCGAGCAGATCGTCAAGCGCACGCCCGCCCCCATCGTGCCCGTCTGCCTGGACCACGTCTGGGGGAGCATCTTCAGCTACCATCGCGGCACGGTGCTCTGGAAATGGCCGCAGGTGCTGCCGTATCCCGTCAGCGTGAGTTTTGGCGCGCCCTTGCCGCCCACGACCAGCGCCGCCGAGGTCCGGCTGGTCATCCAGAAGTTGTCCGCCGACAACGCCGTCGCCCGCAGCGCCGAACGCAAGGCCGTGCATCGCCTGTTCGTCCGCAACGCCGCCCGGCACCCGTTCCGGCCGTGCTTCTGCGACTCGAACTCGAAGGACATGCTCAACTACGGCAAGGCCCTGGCCGGCGCGATCATCCTGGCCCGGAAGCTGAAGCCGATCCTGGGCGACGCGCCGATGGTGGGCGTCTGGTTGCCGTCCAGCGTCGGCGGCGCGCTGACCAACATCGCTCTGGCGCTGCTCGGCAAGACCGCCGTTAACCTGAACTACACCGCCGGCCCGGAGACCGTGCGTTCCGCGATTCGCCAGTGCAACATCAGGCACGTCCTGACGTCGAAGCTCTTCATTAGTAAGGGCGTCAAGCTGCCCGACCCGGACCAGGCCGTGTACCTGGAGGACTTTCGCAAGGAGATCACGCCCACGCAGCGCGTGCTGACCTTCCTGAGCGTCGTGCTGCTGCCCGGTTTCGTGCTAGACCGCATGCTCGGCTTGCATCACCACAAGATCGACGATCTGGCCACCATCATCTTTTCCAGCGGCAGCACCGGCGAGCCCAAGGGCGTGATGCTGACCCATCAGAACGTGGTGGCCAACGCCCAATCGGTCATCCAGACCGTCGACTTGAGCCATAGCGACCGCGTGCTCGGCATGCTGCCGTTCTTCCACAGCTTCGGCTACACCGTGACGCTCTGGCTGCCGCTCCTGATCTCCGCCTCGACGATCTACCACCCCGATCCGCGCCAGGCCAAGGAAATCGGCGAGCTGTGCAAGAACTTCGCCTGCACCTTGATGGTGGCCACCCCGACCTTCCTGCGCTTCTACCACCGCCGCTGCGACCCGGGCGACTTCGCCACGCTGCGCATCCTGGTCTGCGGCGCGGAGAAACTGCCGCAAGCGCTGGCCCAGGATTTTCAGGACAAGTTCGGCATCCGGCCGCTCGAAGGCTACGGCTGCACGGAGCTTTCGCCGGTGGCCACGGTCAACGTGCCCGACGTGGACCTCGGGGGGCGCAAGCAAATCGGCAACAAGCCCGGCACCATCGGCCAGCCGTTGGCCGGCGTGGCGGGCCGCATCGTCCACCCGGACACGCGGGAGTCGCTGCCCATCGGCCAGGAAGGGCTGCTGCTGATCTACGGCGCGAACGTGATGAAGGGCTACCTCGACAGGCCGGAGCAGACCGCGCAGTGCATCCTCGATGGCTGGTACGTCACCGGCGACATCGCGAAGTTCGACGAGGACGGCTTCCTGACCATCACCGGCCGTCTGTCGCGCTTCGCCAAGGTCGGCGGCGAGATGGTCCCCCTGGAGAAGATCGAGGAAGAGTTGCAGGGCTGCCTGGAAACCACCGAACGGCTCTGCGCTGTGTCGGCCGTGCCGGACGAGAAGCGCGGCGAACGCCTGGTGGTGCTGCATCTGCCGTTCAACGGCATCAGCGTCAAGCAACTCTGCGACAAGCTCGGCGACAAGGGCCTGCCCAACCTCTGGCTGCCGGGCGAACGCGACTTCTTCCCGGTCGCCGAAATGCCCCTGCTCGGCTCCGGCAAGCTGGACCTCAAACGCCTGAAAGACCTGGCGCTCGAACTGGCCAAATGAATATAGGTTGATTGCTAGACCGGCGGCTTTTATCCAGTCGGTCGTAAAGGGCGATCTGCGCCTCACCAAGCCAACTGTAGTTTCTGCACCTTCAAAGCGCTTCCTGCTTGCCAGTTGCCACAACTGAGCTTAACATTGCCACTCGAACCGTGCGATAATCGGATGAAGTGCGTCAGCAGGATCTGCCCACATGGCGAACAATCCCGCCTGGACCCGCATTACGGCAATCTATTCAAGATTGGACAGCGGGGAATCCAGAGCGATGTATGTCAAGGCTGAGAACGGGAACGAGTACGTCGCGAAGGGACCATCCTTGACTCCAACGTGGCGACATGTCGGGGCAAATGAACTGATAGCTTTCAGGTTGGCAGAAAGAATGGGGCTTCCTGTTTTGGATTGTCGCGTATTGCAGTTCGAGGGAGAGCTATATGTTGGGCACACTCGGATGCAAGAGAATCAGTTTCATCCTTATCTGACTTCCGAGTTGCTTGCAAGGTGCAGCAATTTGGATAGAGTCTACGGCCTAGTTGTCTTTGATAGCTGGGTTTGCAACACTGACCGTCACGAAGGGAATCTCCTGGTACGATGCTCAAATTCTGCGGGATTGGCGAACGGTCGCTGTGCCGCCGACGAGCATACGGTGCTTGTCAACGATCACAATCGCTGCTTGCTGCCAGACAACAGAGAAACATCGCATTTCAGCTCATTGAGTGGAGAATACTTGGCCGAGTTTATTCAGATTGGGTTTATTCGCGATCGTATCTACAGTCTTGGTGGTTTGAAAGACGCGATAGAGCAAGCGGAGCGCGTCTCTGATATTGAGATTTCGAGTATCGTCAATGGTGTGCCACCTGAATTGCTTCCAGATGAAGACAAGGCGCACTGGACAGAATTCCTGATAAACAGACGCGGAAGTTTGAGAAGACTATTTGCCGCAGAACACAACCGGCGTCTCTTTCGCTATCTTCCTGGAGGTAGCATATGATCCACGGAAAATACTCACTGGTGCGCTACATTTCTGATCCAGCGCGAGGGGAAGCCTTTAACGTTGGCATAATCACTTGGGTACAGAACGTCTATCATGTCGCAATCGATCGCGAAGCAAGCCGACGTGCAGTGAAAGAGAATCCGCTGCTTGCTAAAGACTCGCTTCGTGATCTGGAAGCCATAATCCATTCCAGGCTTCGGCGACTTACAGCCTTTTCGGATGAAGGTTTTCTCAATCTCCGAAACAACCACAATTGGTTTCCAGTTTTGATCGCCGATCCGGAGTACGTTGAGCTGGCGAGTGAAAAAGACGTGTTCCAATCGCTGCAAGGCGTCGCTGATCGTTTGATGGACCGAATGGTCCGCCTTCGCAAAGTAGTAACAAGCAGGACGATACTTCCAGACGTTAAGCTTGAACTCAAGGATTCCTTGTGGCCCTTGATTAGGAAGGGCAGTGTATTGCCGAATTACACAATCACTGGAAAGAGAACTGGGCGCAACAGGCAGGTCGATTATTTTGCAAATGGCGATGCCGCCATTGGACTTGATATTCTCCAAACTAAGTCCAACCAGCGGCATTTGCGCGTAATGATTGATGCTGAAGCCTACAAGATCGAAGATTTGTCTCACCAGATCAAAAAGCACGTTGTTCTGTCCGAAACGCTCAAAGATGCGAAAGCGGATGATGTCGACTTTGCGAATAGTGTAATTGAATCAGCTGGTGGAAAACTTGTACTCAGCACCGCCGAAGCTTTGGAGATCATGCAGTCAGCCATTGCATCATGATCCAATTTCTTTTCGATCCGTGCCACGACATCTCAGCACGTTTCCAGTCCTATGTCGTCGAGCAACTGCCGCGTAGTTCTGGTTCGGCCGCAGATCGCTGGCAACGTCGGCGCGACCGCGCGGGTGATGCACAACTTCGGCCTCGAACAGCTGGTGCTGGTCGCCCCGGAAGCCGATCCCCTCGCGCCCGAAGCGCGCAAGATGTCTACACAGGGCGAGGCCATCCTGCACGCGGCGCAGCGGGTGGCGAGTCTATCGGAAGCCCTGGCCGACTGCGGGCTGACGGCGGCAACCTCGGCCCGCACCGGCGGCCTGTTCCGCCAGCAGACCATTGGCCCACCGGAAGCCGTCATGCCGCACCTGGTCGCCGCCTGCGAGCGCGGCCCCGCCGCGCTGGTCTTCGGCCCGGAACCGACGGGCCTGACCAACGACGAAGTTTCGCTCTGCAACTACCTGATTCACATCCCCACTCCGCCCGACTACCCCGCGCTGAATCTAGCGCAAGCGGTGGCCATCTCGGTCTACGCGTACTATCGGGCTTCGCTGAAAATCTCGGCCACCCCCGCACAGCGCGAGCCGCCGGCCCCTTTCGCCGACCAGGAACGGATGTTCGGCCGGCTGCAAGCGGCCCTGGAGGCCATTCACTTCCTGTACGGCCCCAAGGCCGATTCACTCATGCATGCCCTGCGCCACCTGATCGGCCGCGCGGAGCCAACGCCAATGGAAGTCAAGCTGCTGCACGGCCTGGCCCGGCAGATTGAATGGTACGTGCGGGAACACGGGCCGGATCGAAGCGTCTGAGACAACGCAGCCTGTATTCGGCGCGCGGCCGGCGCGGTATGCTAGTGCCAGGTTGTGAGTCCTTTGGGTTCAACGAGAAAAAGGGTGCCATGCCCACGGCTTTGCGTGGGCATGGAGAAGTATGCAGGGGCTCCATGCCCACGCAAAGCCGTGGGCATGGCACCCAGGCAGTCGTTGAACAAGAGGTTGCTCGACCCCGGACCAGGCGCGGCGCAGCGCGCCTGTCGCGTGCTCTCCAGCGCGGCCCGCACTCACCTGACAGCCATGAAACCTCGGCCCGACACCAACGGCAGCGGCGGCGGTTCGCTTCATTCCACCGCCACTTCGCCCAGCTTGCTGGAGCGGGTCCGGGGCGACGATGCCGCCGCCTGGGACCGCCTGGTGAAGCTCTACGCGCCGCTGGTGTACTGCTGGTGCCGGCGCTGGAACTTGCAGGAGCAAGATACCGCCGACGTCTTCCAGGAAGTCTTCCTGGCGGTCGCCAAGCACATCGCCGCCTTTCGCAAGGACGGCCAGGGCGGCACCTTTCGCGGCTGGCTGCGGACCATCACCCGCAACAAGGTGCTCGACCACTTCCGCCGTCAGGGCAAACAACCCGGTGCGGCGGCGGGGGGTTCCGAGGCCCACTTCCAGCTCAATCAATTGCCCGCCCCGGATGGCAGCGAGGACGCCAGCGCTGCGGAGAGTCGGGCCGAGCAAGGGTTGTTTCAGCGCGGGTTGGAGTTCATCAAGGGAGAGTTCGAGGAGCGCACCTGGCAAGCGTTCTGGCGGACCACGGTGGAAGGCCGACCGCCCAAGGACGTGGCCGATGAACTCGGGATGAGCGCCGGCGCGGTGCGGGTGGCGAAGTTTCGCGTGCTGCACCGCTTGCGCGAAGAACTGGGCGACTTGCTGGAATAGCGGGTTCAGCGTCCACCGCAACAGCCGCCGCCCGTCGTCGAACCGCCGCCAAAGGCCGCCGCTGCGAAGAACAGCACGACGATGCCGCCGAGCGTCAGGGCTTGTTCCGGCCAGTGCGCCGCCGAGCCGAGCCCGTTGAGGGCCGTGTGAGCAAACTCCATCAGCAAGAGGCTGGCGGACAGGCAGGCGAGCAGCAGCGCCGGCATGCGGATCACGAACAGCAGACCGGAGCAGGCCATCAGGGACGCGCCGGCGCTGATGGTTATCAGGTCACTCACGCCCTTGCCGGCGAACCCGGCCACAATGGCCGCGAAGCCTACCAGGTCGAACAGCGCAGCGCCGATCCAGGTGGATTTCGGAAAGCGCGTCATGGATTTCCGCTCCGTCGCGGGTGGAACGAGGGTCAATGCGTCAGGCCGCTGCCGTTCGTTCACCGACGATGCTTCTCAGTCTGGTGCGGGCTCAAGCGACCTGTTGTGCAATGGGAAGGAACTGGGTGCCATGCCCACGGCTCTGCGTGGGCATGGAGCACTCGCCAGCTTCCCATGCCCACGCAGAGCCGTGGGCATGGCACCCAACCCACCTGATTGAACAGGTTGTCCCTTGCCTCAACACTAGCAACTCTCCCGGCGCGGAACAACCCACGCGGGAACTTTCTGGCGGCTGGCTCTGTCTAATTCCGCAGAGGAGGCCCGCCATGGACTGGATTCAAACCAGCTGGCTGTTGATCGCCGTGAGCGGGTTCGCCGCCGCGAACCAACCGACTCCCATTGCGGACCTGATCGCCCGGCTCGGCGCGCAGGAGTTCCGGACGCGCGAGCAGGCGTCGGCAGCGTTGGAACAGCAGGGTGAAGCCGCCCTGCCGTCCTTGCGCCGCGCCCGCGCTGAAACCGCCGATCCCGAAGTCCGGGTGCGCGCCGAACGGCTGATCGAAGTCATCGAACAGCGCAATCGGGCACGTCATGCGCTACAGCAGATTGTCCGCGGGCTCCAGCAGAGCAAGGAACCGCCGAACGACCAGCAACTGACCAGCGCGCTCTACCTGGCGGCGCTGGGGCGGCCCGCCACGGCCGAGGAACGGCAGCAAGGTGAGCAGCAACTGAAAGCGGGCGGGCAGCGTGACACTCTGCTCGCCGGTATGATCGACCGCCTCCGGCAGCATGCGGAGTACAGCAAGCCGCTGGCCGAGGCCCGGCTCCAGATGCAGGAATTTCGCGTCGAGATGGCCGGCAACCGCGACGCCGCCTGGATGCAGGGCTCCCGGTCACGGGAGCCCACGCCCATGCAAAAGGCGGCTCGGTCGATCATGAAGGCGGCCGAACCGCTGGATGCACGTGACGCCGTCGATTTGCTCTTTCTGCTGAGCATCGCCCGGCTGCCCACCGCCCAGGAATTCGCGCGAATCGACCAGCAGTTGAAGTTGCAGCAGGCTGCCGACCGCCGGTCGGGACTGAGCGACCTCTGGTGGGCCTTGCTGAACTCCAACGAGTTTCTGCAAATGGGCCAGCTTGACTCGACGCTTGGCTGGGCAAGTCATTGCGGGTGGTAAACCCCTTCGTCGATCAAGGCTTCCCGCACCTCAACCGCATCCGGGTGGTTCATGGCTAGCCCGCATTTCTCACCAGCCCCTATCTTTGATTCCTGGTTGGCTGC
>JAEUIF010000752.1 GCA_016795185.1 Planctomycetia bacterium
ATCCCGCACGCCACAAAACCTGGCATGGACAAACTAGCAGCGGGCAAGGTATGCACCCGCCTGAACGCGCTTGTCGGCTGCCGTGAAGGATCATTCGCCGTCGAAAAAGGGAACGAACCGTGCGCCGAGCTTCCTGGTGGAAAACGCTGCTGCTCCGGACGGCCCTGGCCGTGCTGGGGCTCTGCGCCGCCGCCCCCGGCGCCCAGGCCGCCAGTGTGCCCGACTGGCTGCCACGCTACGACCTCGATATGCACCTCGACGTGGCCAACCACTTCGCCCAGGTGCGTCAGCGCGTCACCTGGACCAATCGCCACAACATCCCGGCCACCGAACTGGTGTTCAACGTCCACGCCCATTACCAGGTGCCCGACGATCAGGTCGGCTTCCTGGCGAAAATGGCGGAAATCTTGCGCATGACGCCCAGCGAGAGCATGGCGCTCGGCGCGCCGCCGTTTGAGTTGGAGAACGTGAAATTAGTCCCTGCGAAGCCACCAGCGGCGCAGGTTGCGAAGCCGGCAGCGGCGCACGCGGAACTCAAATACCACTGGAAGGACGATAACTGTACCGCCCTGGTGGTGGAGTTGTCCCATCCTGTCGGGCCGGGCGAGTCGGTCACTATCGAATTGAACTTCGGCTTCCGCCTGCCACAGAAGCAGGGGCGCTGGGGCCAGTGGAAAGATGTGACGTTTCTCAGCAACTGGCTGCCGGTGCTGGCGTACTTCGACGAGAAGGGCTGGCAACCGGTGCCGTTCGTGCCCTGGCACCAGCCGTGGTTCAACGAGGCCGGCGTCTACACCGCCCACGTCGTCTTGCCCTGCGACCACAAGGTCGGCTGCACCGGCACCATTGTCAAGACGGTGGACCGCGGCGACGGCTGGCAGGAACTGGACATCATGGCCCCGGCGGCGCGCGATTTCGCCTTCATCGCCAGCCCCCGGTTCATGGAGTTCGTGGACGACAGCGGGCCAGTGAAGATCACCGTGCTGGCCTTCCCCGAACATTCCAAGTACGCGCGCTTCATGCTGAAAACCGCGGCCGAGGCCATTCCCGTCTACGGGGCCTGGTTCGGTCCGTATCCGTATCCCGAGTTCCGCATCGTCGAATCGTACTTCGGCTGGAACGGCAACGAATGCTCCGGCCTGGTGATGATCGACGAGCGCGTCTTCACCATGCCGCAACTGGCCGATGGCTACGTCGAATACCTGGTGTCGCACGAAATCTGTCATCAGTGGTGGTACAACACCGTCGGCACCAACGGCTTTTGCGAAACCTTTATGGACGAAGGTCCAGCCACCTACTTCAGCCATCGGCTCCTCAATCGCAAGTGCGGCACGAATAACAACCTGCTCAAGTACCCCAAGGGGCTCGGCTGGCTGCCCAACATCTACCGCGAAAACTACAAGAACTACGGGCTCTACGGCGCGCAGGGGCGCGGCGAGCTTAGCCCGTGCGTGCAGCCGCTGGAAGAGTTCGGTCACGTCGCCAATCTGTTTGCCATGACCTACGACAAGGGCAGCAAGGTCATGGGCATGCTCGAGGAACGGCTGGGCGAGGCGGCCTTCATCGACTTCATCCGCATCATCTACGCGAAATACTTCTTCCGCGTGCTGCGCGTGGCGGACTTTCAGCGCGAGCTGGAGGAGTACACCGGGCAGTCGTGGGAGGAGTTCTTCCAGAACTGGGTCCACGGCAAGGGCATGTCGGACTGGTGCGTGGAAAAGGTCGAGGTCTCGCCGAAGTGCCAGTGCGTGGTCCGCAAGTACCTGAGCAAGAAGCAGGAAGAAGGCGTCACGGTCACGGTGCTGCTCCACCAGAAGGCGGAGTACACCGAACGCACGGTGCTCGGCTTCTGCTTGAAGGACGACGGCGTCAGCTACTGCGCCCGCGTGCCGGTGATCCCGGGCGTCGAGCGCATGGAGATCGAGAACCCGCCGGCCGTCATCGAGAGCGTGCCCGGCAACCGCGTGCGCGTGACGCTGCGCCTGCCGAGCGAACCGAAGCAGATCGCCGTCGATCCCGACCATGTGCTGCTCGACCGCGATCCGTCGAACAACTACTGGAAGTGCTGGTATCACTGGCGGCTGACGCCGTTGTATACCTTCCTCGAAGAGACCGACCTGACCAACGACTACGACAAGTGGAACTTCATCGCCGGGCCGTGGCTCTACTTTCCGCCGTCGTACAACGATCCGTGGTTCTCGCGCTCGACCATGTTTGGCGCACGCGCCGCCGCTTACCGCACGCAGCAGTTCACCGGAGGCGTATTCGCCGCTTACCGCTATAACTTCCAGGACATCATCGTCGGCGCGGACGGCTACTGGGACCACTGGCCGCTGCCGCGCACGCAGGTCGGCTTCACGCTCGAACGCCGCCTGGACGCCTTTTTCGGTGCTAGCGAGGAGCACGCGATGCGCGCCGTGCTCTACGGCCGCTACGTCTTCGACTACACGTCCAGCCTGTACATGCCGCCGATGCACTACGTCGAGGTGTTCGGTACGGCGCAGGACAATTTTTTGCCGGAACCGAAGCAATCCGCGCCCGGCGCGGAGCGTTTCGACATGCTTTCGCTCGGCGGGCTGCACTATCAGCTTAACTACCTGACGCCCTACTGGGACCCGGAAGGCGGCTTCACGCTCGATGTGACCTACGCGGCAGGCTGCGCCAAGCTCAACGACCAGGAAGCGGCACACCAACTCATCGGGCAGTTCTCGATGGTGAAGTGCCTGCCGGAATGGACCGGCCCGCTATCCGCCACCAGGGTCGCAGGCCGCGTCTACGGCGCGGTCGGCTTGCCTTCCAAGGCGGAGTATTTTCCACTCGGAGGTGACGAGCGCTTTCGCGGCTACTCGATCGCGGACCGACAGGGTAGCGCCGTTTGGCTGGGCAGCGTCGAATGGCGGGTGCCCCTGGCACGGGGCCTGAACTGGGACTGCTGCGACCATATCATGGGCGTGCGCAATTTGTGGATGGCGGCATTCTATGACGTGGGCAACGCCTACATTCGCGGCCAGGCTGTCGGCGACATGGGCCACGCGGTCGGCGCGGGCGTCCGCGCCGACGTGGCCTGGTTCAGCTTCATCGACCGTTCGATTCTGCGCCTCGACTTCGCCAAGGCGCTCAACGATTCCACACCGATTCAGGTCTGGTTAGGCATTCAGCATCCATTCTGATTATCCGCCGCTTGCGGCTTTGCACCGGTCGATGCGAAGCCGCAAGCGACGGGACAGAAGATTCCCTACCGCAGCAACCACTCCACAACTTTGTCCGGCGCGGCCTTGTCGGGCACCTTCTGCAACTGCTCCGGCTTGCCTGCCACCTGATAGACCGGCTTCAGCCATTCGCCGGAGCCGGTGCCCT
>JAEUIF010000758.1 GCA_016795185.1 Planctomycetia bacterium
CGCCGCCTGAAGGCGGAACTACGAACGGGATACTAATGATTGCGGAACGGCCGTTCCTGGTCCAGCGGCAACCGTTGCAGCACCGGCCGATAGGGCGCGGATACACCGTCCGCCGCTTCGCGCAGGCGCGTGACTGGCACCAGCTTGGCCTGCCAGTTGAGCTTGATGCGCGGCTGTCCCTGGCCGCCCCAGTCGTCGGTGTAGTTCGGCGGATACTCCATCGGGTTGTTAGCTGGGTAGGGCGTTTCCCAGTTCAGCGTATCCCAGCCCACGATCCGCTGGTGCCGGCTTGGCGTGCTCGGCCAGTCTTGCCGGTTGGCATTGTAAAGGATGGCCTGCGCGTAAGCGACCAGCCCTTGCGGATTCGGTTGCCCGAAGACGCCGGGCGAAATGACCGTCGGCGGCGCGCGGTGCGTCAGGCCCACGAGTGTGAACAGCTTGTCGGCCAGGCGGGAATCCGTGGTCCACGGCTCCTCGCCCTTGCGCGGCGGGTCCAGATCGACCATCACGTACAGGCAACGCTCCGAAGGCGACGGGTTGTTCTCCTCGTAGAATTCACGGCTCATGTCGCGCGTGAAGCGGTGCGTGAATTCGTGGTACCAGCGCGGCGTCTGCGAAAAGATCATCCAGGACGTGAACCGGATGATCGGCCGGCGATGATAGAGCACCCAGGGATACGTCGCGCGCACGATTTGCGTGTTGGCGTAGCCTGCTTCGTTGGCCGGAACGGGCTCGCGCACCACTGGCAAGCGCAGCTGCGTCGGCTTGGGATACAACGTGCCCTCGACGTGATTCCGTCGGGCCACGTCCTCCGCGGCGCGCAGCGCCACGCGCGGTGCCTGCGCCGCCACCTGGCCTTCGTAGCGCCCGGCGTTAGGCAGCATGCGGTCGAAGACGAGATCGCGCACGAGCGGCAACAGCCCGCGAGCGACAGAGTCGAAGATGTCGAGCACGATCCACTCGGCCAGACAGTACATCTCGACGACGAAAGCGATGCCGTCGAGAATATAACCAATCACCACGGTGGGCGGAAAAACGGATTTCTCCAGCGCGCCGGCAACGATCTTCACCGCGTAGACCAGCCGCAGCCAGAATACGAGCTGATCCTTGCCGTGCAGTAGCGTGGCATTGGCATCAACGTCGAGGCCGTCGTCGCCGATGTAGTCGGAGGCGATGCGGCCCGTTGCCGCCTGGGATATCCCGGCCAGGTTGCGCATCGCCGCGCCGTCAGTCTGAACCTTTTCTCGTAGGTTGGCCTCGTTCTGGTCTTCCGGAGTCTTGTCGCGCAGCTTCCTGCCCCCAAACGCCTCGTGTAACACCACGAAGGCCATCATCTCGCCCATGACGTGGTTGGTCGCGGTGATGGCATTCATGCCCCGCGCCATCCAGACCGAGCCGGAGACGGCCGAGGCGTCGGCCGAATTCTGCGTTTCGATCTTGCGGTTGACCGTGTGCCCGGTGTTGGCGACCAGTCCGGCGAGAATCAAGAAGAACAGGATGACGAACAGCGTCACCAGGGCGATCATGCCGTCCTCGTCGGCGTGCAGGCCCGCAGCGCTCGATTCGCCGCTGACGATCTCGCGCCAGCAACAACGCAGGCGAGCGGCGGG